>CAZFII010000007.1:0-5499 GCA_964518925.1 uncultured archaeon | reverse complement strand
CATATCTGATTTACAGTGGAATATTTTGGCAATCACATGATTGATTTTTTAGAAAAAATAACTCCATTTAGATTAACCTAATTGCAAATTTTCAGATCTACTGTTTAAAGATTCGAGATAAACTTCTTAACGTTTTTCTCAACCTTTGAATAGTCGTAGGTGCATGCTGAAACGTTTCCAACGGGTAAACCCTTAAGTTTTAATGGATTAAACGGCTCTCTTCCATTGCATATTATCAAAGTGTCACATCTGTATTCATTTCCAGCTATTTCTACACCTTCTATTTTGTTCTTTCCTATAATCTTTATGTCCCCCTCAAGTTCTATCAGTTCCGTATCGTAACCCAAATTGCAGAACTGAGTTTCAGCTAATTCGAGAATTCTATCACTTCCCGTTAGGAGTACTCTTTTTCCAAGTTTTTCCTCATTTGCAACCATTCTCAATGCGTTGTCAAGCGTATAAATTCCAGAAATCCTTTTACTTATTATGTTGAGTTTTGGAGGAATCCTATCTGAAGCTCCAGTACATAAGACTATTTTTCTTGCTTCCAATCTCCTTAATCCATTCTCCGCAGAAACTATAACTGGTTTCGACTTTATTACCGTTCCCTTCTCAACGTTTACTTCTTTTTTTAGCTGTTCTACTTCACTTATGTATTCCTCGTATTTCTCTCTAAACTCACTCAACTTTGCAAAAACACTGAGTTCTCCACCAATCTCTTTCATCTCAAATATGAGAACATCAAAACCCTTTTCAATCAAACTCTTACCACACATAAGTCCCGCATAACCACCTCCTACTACTACGTAATCTACTTGCATATGTTTTACTTTTATACTACTGCACAAGACTTTTATGCTATTAGCGAAAACCAATTCTCATGGGTAAGACTGGATCGGTAACTTGGGTAAAGATAAAGAAGAGAAACAGTAGAGAATACAGACTCGTTCCAACTAAATGGCAATTTTATAAGAAACCCGGCCCCAATCAGAAGTATACATCCGACGGAAAGAGAAGGAGAAGAATTAAGAGATCACCCAAATCGATATTAGGCGTTAAGAGCTAATAAAACTTCTTTAATGTCCTTTGTATTTGCATTAGTTTTTATACAAAATCCGGAGTAGTGTGTTCTTGAAGCTAAGAACCCATTTTCCCTAAGCTTTTCGATTATCAAATCCATTTTTGGAATTTTTACTCCTAACCCTCTAGCTATGTCATGTATATTATAAGCTGTGGGGAGGTCTAATTCGTCTTTCAACCTCTCTAAAAACTTCTTAGCTTGTTTATCAGCTTTTTTGCACATAGATTTAATTATCTCGGAGTTCTTTAGTTCTCCTAGCCATATTGGCCCAATCATTGTAAGTTTCTCACCGCATTCGCATCTATCATAGCATTCCCCATTCATAGGTGCTACTCTTTTAGAGTAACACCGCTTACAGTAGAAGAGATAACCTATCTTTTTGTATATGTCTGCAGATTTTGCAGTTGATTTCTTAACCTTTAAATGAACTCTGTAGTAGTGTTCCTTAGCCCATGAAGCTAAGACCTCGATAACTTTTTCGTACTTTGTGGCTTCTCTTGCTATAAATCCAATTAAAGCCCTTAGACCTATTTCGTGGTATGCATCTATCTTTACAGCGAATACTGAGTACTTTCTCAAGCCAGATCTCGTAGCACTCCCGCACAAAGCAGATGTATCAGTTGCGGTAATACTCAAATACTTCTTTGCAGAATAGCAAGCAGTATCTATAAAATAAGACGGTGTTCCAAAAGGATCTAAATCTATGTGCTCAAATTTTCTCTCTCTCATCAGTACGTTTGCATCTCTATTGTGTACTTCAGCACTTAATCCATTAATTTCTAAGTTTTTTTTAATTATCTCTACAGCTTTCGGATCTATGTCGTTGAATATCGCATTGCAGTTGGCTTCAAGCATTGCTCTAATTCCTCTCACTCCAGTTGCTGAAAGAGCATCGAGGTATTCTTTAGTATCTAATTCGGAATACAAAAGCATGTCTAAATCTCTACAAAACCTCATCCTCGGGTTGTAGAATACTCCATTCGTTAAAATCCTAGCTTTACCTTCAAAGATCATATGCATCTGCTATTTCATCTGCAATTTTATTTCTATTTTCCTCATTCAAGACATATAGTTTAAAGTTTTTCCTAATCTTCTCAACCAGCCAATGCTTAGATTTGTAATGCACAGTAAACAGTAGATTTTCTCTGCTATCAACTAATTCGTTTACAGCTTCAATAAACTTCTCACTTTTTAATTCCATTGGACCAACTTCATCCACAATGATTAGATCACCTTTGAATTCCCTTATCTTATCGGCAAATCTGTCTACGTTTTCAACGAACACGACGTATTTACCCACTTTTACTTTACCTATTCCGACTTTTGCAAGCCAGAATTCTTCTCCACTCTTCAAGTCTACTATTTTGAATCCTATTCTTATGCCTCTATCTCTAACCTCTTTTGTTATAAACCCGTCCACTTCTATCTTGTCCTTCAGTTTTTGGTAAACCTTAAGACAGAGAGTAGTTTTTCCTATGCCAGGTTTACCTGTTACAGCGATTTTCATTCAATCCGTATTCGGTTAGAAATATATAACTAAGCATTTTCCCAAAGCTATGGATTTGTTAATAACATCATCCGTTGCACTGATGATCACCTACATCTACTCAAAAAACAGAGTTGTTGGATTTCTTGCTTGGATAACATTTGCAATAGCATGTATATCAAGAATTCCATACTTTTTAAGTCTGAAAGACTACTACAACATAGCGGTTTTCTCTCTGGCATCTGTGTTTTTTGCAATAATCTCGTATTCGATTCTAAAAAAGAATTCTAATACATTTGTTGAAGTAACGTCTTTTTCTGCTTTAGCATGCTTAGTGTATTTTCCATTTGCTTTTATAGAGCCATTAAAAGCTGGAATAATAGGTATTACAGCGAATTTAACGGCTAAGCTCGGTAGTTTAATCGGTTTTGCAATGAGAGTAGAAGATTCGATAATTGTCATGAACGGCAGTAACATCAAGATAATACTCGCATGTACAGCGATTGAAAGCATTTCCCTGTTTTCTGGTGCAACTCTTGGAATAAACGCCGATTTGAATAGAAGGATTAAAGCCTTTTTAGTTTCCGTTCCAGTTATATACGTATTAAACTTAATCAGAAACGTCTTTGTAATTGTAGCGACAGCTTACTCTCTGTTTGGATCGAACAGTTTTTACATCGCTCACAATATAATTGCAAAAGTTTTTTCAACGATTGCTTTGATAATCATAGCGTATGAAGTCTTTAAAATACTCCCAGAGCTTGCAGATCTGATATATTCACTAAAAAGAGAGATTATCGAATGTCTAAAGTCTTAAATATTAAATTTTTAAAATATTTTTGAATCCAAAAATAAGGAAAAGGTTAAATACGCTATAAAAGACTTCAAATCATGGGAAGAGTTAAGCCTGCTTATATTAAAAGAATCGCTACAGAACTGCTTAAGAAGTATCCGAACCTGTTTACTGGAAACTTTGATGAAAACAAAAAACTCGTCTCGATGCTTACGAATATACAGAGTAAAAGAGTTAGAAATAGAGTTGCTGGATATATAACGAGAAAGGTCAATAGAGGGTGGGTAAATGTTTGAAGGAATAATTCCGGCTTTGGTTACCCCATTTAAAGATGATTTCAGCGTTGACTACGAAGGATTGGCTAAAAACTTGGATTACCTTGAGAAGTACGTTGATGCGTTAGTTCCCGTTGGAACAACTGGAGAATCTGCAACCCTGAGTTACGAAGAACATGTAGAAGTCGTTAGATACGTTGCAGAAACTTCAAAACTTCCAGTAATCGGTGGAGCTGGTTCAAATTCAACAAGAGAAGCTTTATGGCTTACCAAAGAGGTTGAAAAAGCTGGAGCTGATGCTGCATTAGTTATCACTCCATATTACAACAAGCCAAATAAAGAGGGGTTATATCAGCATTACAAAACCATTGCTAATGAGGTTTCAATCCCAATAATCGTCTACAACGTTCCGAGTAGAACTGCTGTAAACACTACACCAGACTTAGTTGAAAAACTCGCAGATATAGATAATATAATCGGGATAAAAGAGGCAAGTGGAAATCTAAAGCAAGTTTCAGATATCATAAGGAGAACAAGGGATAAAAACTTCATAGTTCTGTCTGGAGATGACTTCCTCACGTTACCAATCTTGTTTTTAGGTGGAAAGGGAGTCATAAGCGTTGCAGCAAATGTAGCTCCACATTTGATGAAAGAGATGTACAACGCATTTAAAAGTGGAGATATAGAGAAAGCAGTAGAACTACACCACAAGTTAACACCACTGTTTGAAGTTCTGTTCATAGATACCAATCCAATCCCAGTAAAGAAAGCTTTAAACCTAATGGGCTTAGCTGCTGGAAAACCAAGAATGCCGTTAGTAGAGCTTAGTGAAGAGAAAACTGAAAAACTCAAGGAAGTTTTAAAATCGTTAGACTTAATCTGAAAAACTTATATATTTAATACTTAAATTCAAAGTATGAGGTTAGCCGTTACTGGAGCTTCAGGAAGAATGGGAAGGTTAATTATAAAAAAGGCCTTTGAAGAAGGATTAAACATAGTTCAAGCTTTTGATATAGTTAACATTGGGAAAGATGCTGGAGAGGTTGCTGGAATTGGAAATATAGGTGTTACAATCCAAAGCGATATAAACAAGCTTGATGCTGATGTTTTGATAGATTTTACAACGCCTGAAGCTGCAGTTGAGAATGCAAGAGTTGCATCAGAAAAAGGTGTAAAGCTCGTAATCGGAACCACTGGATATAATGAGGAACAGAGGAAAAAGCTTGAAGAGTATTGTAGCAGAGTTCCATCTGTTGTATCTCCTAATTTTAGCATTGGTGTTAACGTTTTATTTAAAATAGTTGAATTCGCATCGAACTACTTGTACAACACAGATGTCGAAATAGTTGAAATTCATCATCGCCACAAAAGGGATTCTCCAAGTGGTACTGCCATAAAATTGGCAGAGATTATTAAAGAGGTTTTTAAGTCAAAGGGTAAAGACTTGACTTTAAAATTCTCAAGAGAGGGGATATCGCCCAAAGGAGATGAGATAGGTGTTTTCGGCATAAGGGGTGGAGATGTAATCGGTGAGCATACTGTTTTCTTTTTCGGTGATGGCGAAAGAATTGAGATAACGCACAGGGCTTTAAGTAGAGAGTGTTTTGCTTCTGGAGCGATATTAGCAGCAAAGTGGATTGCAAAGGTCGAAAAACCTGGAATATACTCTATGATGGATGTTCTTGGGTTTCATTAAATCTTAAATTAAACCAAAACAATTAAAAATATCGTTGTAGAATGTATATTAGATGATGATTTCAGCCTTGGCTGAGCGGTGATGAAGCCTGGCAACTGATATTTTTAATGAATATGCCATTCATGGCAGAGGATAGTATTGGGCAAAGTGATTGCAGCTTTAAAAGGG
>CAZFII010000006.1:0-19197 GCA_964518925.1 uncultured archaeon | reverse complement strand
TGGCAACTTAGAAAAGAAGTTTAGATAGAAATTGACAACAATAACTGCAAAGTTTTTGGATCTGATCTGGATCAGATTTTATCTGATAAATTCGTAAAGCTAAAGCCCGTATACGCATATTAAGTTATTTAAACTTTAGATGTCCTTCAATTTTTGATGCTAGAAACCGAACTATGTGGATTAAAACTGAAAAATCCCTTAATACTTGCAAGTGGTATACTGGGGAGTGATGTCTCTTCGCTTAATAGAATTGCCGAGCATGCTGGAGCAGTTGTAACGAAATCCGTTGGATTAGAGGCAAGAGAAGGTTACAAGAATCCAACCGTTTTAAACTGGAGTTGTGGCTTAATCAATGCGGTTGGTTTGGCTTCGCCTTCAGCTACAGACTTCGCCTTAATGCTAAAAGAATACTCAAGGTTAGTCCCGCTTATCGTAAGTATCTACGGGGATAAACCTGAAAAGTTCAAAGAATTGGTAAAGGTGTTTGATGTTGCTGACGCTTTTGAGATAAATCTGAGCTGTCCACATGCAAATGGATTCGAGATCGGAAGAGATATTGACTTATCAGTGGAGATAATTAAAACTGTTAAAAGATCTACTTCTAAGCCGATAATCGCAAAGATTTCCGCTATGCATAACTACATAGAACTTGCTAAAGCTTTGCAAGAGGCGGGTGTCGATGCTATTACGATTACGAATACGTTGAGGGGAATGAAAATAGACATAATCACAAAAAAGCCAATTCTGAGTAATTTAAGCGGTGGTGTAAGCGGAGAAGCTATAAAACCTATTGCTATTAAATGTGTATGGGATCTCTACGAAGAGTTAGACATTCCAATAATAGGATGTGGTGGAATAACTACTTTTAAAGACGTCTTAGAATTTATCTTAGCTGGAGCTACAGCAGTTGAAATCGGCTCAGCATTTTTTTACAGCTATAATATAATTTACTGCATTAAAGAAAGCCTGTATGAATACTTAAAAACTACTGGTGAAAGAATCAAAGATTTGATAGGTTTAGCTCATAGATAAACTGGTTGAGATAAAATTTTGCTCTCCAACATTTTATCAAAAAACCTTGGATCTTTTAAAACTGCTCTCGCAGCTGAAGCCATTTCTGCACCAGCTTTAATTATAGCTTCACCAGATTTTATATCGATGAATGAGTTGTTTCCTATGGTAAATCCAGTTTCTGCAATAGTCCTTATAAGGTTTAAATCGTTTTTACCGTTTGGAATCATCGCATCAACATGGATTATTTTACATCCAGCAGATCTAAGCTTTTCACAAAGTCTTTTGTAATCGATTTCATATCCTCCACGGATTTTAACTGAAGTTATACAAATCCTTGAAACTTTTTTTACTATTTCAATTAACTCTTCGTGGTTAAAAAGTAACCATTCACCACATTTCGCCTTTACAAACTCTGGCTGTCTACAATGTGCATTTATCTCTATAATTCCCCCGTAATCATCTATCAGTTCTGCAACTCTTAGAAATCCTTCAAGCGTTGAAGATCTTACATTTACAGCGAATTGCTTTTTTATCTTTTTTAATTCTGATTCAATTCCCTCGATTGGATCATTAAATATAAACTCCTTTCTACCTCTTTTGACGACTTCTCTTGCAGCTTCCATAGCTCTTCTATCTGCGTTGAAACCACCTAAAATTACTAATCCGGCTTTTTGTCTATTACAGAATTCTGCATCGTTAATTCCAGCCATTGCTGATAGAACAAGTCTATTTTCGAATTTCATAGCTCTCTAATCACTCCATCGAAGACCCTTTTAGCTGGGCCTATTAGATATACTCTCTCCCCGAGTTCGACTCTCAGAATTCCACCCCTAGTTTTAACTGTAACAACATCTTTTACAAGATTTAACCTATTCGCAACAAAAGCTGAAGCGATACTTCCAGTTCCGCAACTCAAAGTCTCGTCTTCAACACCTCTTTCATAAGTTCTTATCTCAATTTCCTCCTCATTCAAAACCCTTACAAAATTTACGTTAGTTCCATTTGGAAAGATATCAGCATATCTTATATCTCTTGCTATTGGAATTATATCGAAGTTCAACGAATCGACGAATATCACAACGTGTGGAACTCCAACGTTTACGTGATAGAGTTTGTAACCTTTGTAATCGTATCCCCAAATATCTGTAACTCTTGGTTTATTCATTCTAACTCTTACCCACCATCCATCCATAACTTCTACTTCGATTACTCCAGCCAATGTCTCGATTTTTGGCTTTCTACTTGTGTATCCTTCCTCAACTATGTAACGGGCAAAGCATCTTATCCCATTTCCACACATCTCTGCTTCACTTCCATCGCTGTTGAAGTATCTAAACTTGACATCTGCGATACTTGATCTTTGAACGAATATTACACCATCAGCACCAATACCAAATCTCCTGTCACATATCGCCTTAACGAATCTTGATTTGTCTTCCTCTGGAACTTTTAGTTCTTTGTATTCATCTATTATTACAAAATCATTTCCATTTCCATGCATCTTCGTAAAGGGTATCATTAGCTTTAAATACACTGTACGCCGTTTAAGCCTATTGATTGGTATAGGAAAAATATATATTCATCATGAACATTAGTATTAGTTAAATAAACTTGGGAGGTGAGGTGTGTGGAACTTGAACTAACCCAAATTCAGAAAGATATACTGTATGCGTTGATTACTCTGTATAAGAAGAAGTCTGGAGGATCTGTAAAGGGTGAAGAGATTGCTGAGCTAATAAATAGAAATCCTGGAACTGTTAGAAATCAGATGCAGGCTTTAAGAGCTTTAGGTCTTGTTGAAGGAGTTCCCGGCCCTAAAGGTGGATACAGACCAACTGCAAAAGCATATGAACTACTTTCGATCACAAAGCCAGAAGAGGCAGTAAGAGTACCTATAATCGTAAACAACGAATTAAGAGAAGATTTAACAGTTGAACAAGTAGATCTACCAGCTATATCACATCCAGAGAAGTGTCAAGCGAGAGTAAAGATAACGGGAGACATAAGAAAGATAGTTCCAGGAGATAAGGTTACAATTGGTCCTACACCTGTTAATGAAATGATGATATATGGAACTGTTATCGGAAGAGATGACACAGAAAATACTATTGTCATTGATATCGATAAAATAGTAGCGTTACCTAAGGACACCGTAGGAGAGCACATGTCTTCACCTATAATCACAGTAGATGCAGACATGCCAATAAAAGATGCTGCAAAGATATTAGCTGATCATGGAATATACTGCACTCCCGTTAAGAAAAACGACAAGTTTGTAGGGATATTCACATTAGATCACATAGCAAAAGCTATAGCAGAGGGAAGATTAGATGCAAAAGTTAGAGATCTAATGAGACCAAAGATAGTACTCGTTGAAAAGGATACAAAGTTGAGAGAAGCTTTGAGACTTATGAGAGATGAAGGAGTGAGGATACTAGTGGTTACAGATAAGGGTGAACCAGTAGGCGTAATAACAGATCAAAAGATCTTAATAAAGTTAGCCCCTGAGCAGGTTAAGACGTAAAAACTTAATCGTTTATACATGAATTTATTAAATTTTATAAAAATTTTAGCTGGTGATAATACAACATTGTTGATGGAGTATTTAGACCGATAGTGTTACATCATTAATTTTATTATAAAAATTTAGGGTTATGACGCCACATTGTGGTTAATTTAAATACTTCATCAACAATGTTGTATCACCATTTTAGTTTTAATTGACTTAACGTGACACATTGTATCCAATTAAATCAACAATCCAAATCTCAGAAGTAGTAGTAATACTCTCCTTTTGCCTTTTGTTCCCTGTCTAATCTTGAACCAAGTTTGTTTACTCTCGGTCTTTTAGTTTCTTCATCTCTTCTAAAAGTTATTCCCAAACTCGATAAAAACGTGTTCATACCTTCTCTCATACCCTTTGGCTTTCTCGCAATTCCGTGAAATCCCGGCTTCCCTTGAAAAACGAGAAGTCTATCGCTTACCATATCTATGAAGTATATATCGTGATCAACGACTAAAACACTTTTAGACGTGTTTAAGGCAAATCTCCTTATGATTTTAGCCGCTTCAGTTCTCTGCTCAACATCTAAGTGTGCAGAAGGTTCATCTAATAGATAAAGATCAGCATCTCTTAAAAGACATGCAACAATTGCAACCCTTTGAAGCTCGCCACCGCTTAAATCTGTTAGATTTCGATCCATTAATTGTTCAATTCCCAATGGCTTTAGAAATTCTGTCTTGTAATAAGAGGAGTCTACAAGGGGATTTATCTTCTTAAGGAATATTCCAACTGGTAAATCCACATCCGCCTTCACGTATTGAGGCTTATAGCTGACTTTTACGTTCAACTTGACTTTTTTATCATCATCTTCAAGGACTCCAGCGAGTATTTTAACAAAAGTAGTTTTTCCAATTGCATTTGGCCCAACTACGCCAAGTACTTCACCAACTCTAATCTCTCCCCCTTCAACTTCAAGCTTGAAATCTTTAAAGGTTTTAGTAAAAGATGGATACTCAACCAGAACTCTTTCTACTTCGATATCTCTTGGCTGAAAGATTTCAAATTCTATCGGTTTATCCCTTATCCTTATGTTCTCCTCTACTAAATATCCTCTTAGATACTGGTTTATTCCAACTCTAACTCCTTTTGCGTTTGTTACGACACCGTAAACACCAGGAACTCCGTAAATTATATGGACGAAATCGGCTAACATATCTAATATAGCCAAGTCATGCTCTACAATCATAACAGTTCTCTCCAACGCTATTTCCCTTATAACATTCGCTACGGTAATCCTCTGATATATGTCAAGGTAAGACGTTATCTCATCCAAGAAATAGAAATCTGCATCTCTCATAAGGCATGCAGCAATTGCAACCCTTTGAAGTTCGCCACCACTGAGTTCTTTGATATCTCTTCGTATTGAAGCTTTTAGCCCCAATTTTTCAACAATTTCATCCATTACTCCTCGCTCATCAACTCTTTCAAGTAGTTCCTTTACTTTACCACTGTAAACCTTTGGAATAGCCTCTATGTATTGTGGTTTTTGGCTAACCCTAATCTTTCCATCTATGAGATCTTTTAAGTAGTTAAAGAGTTCAGTTCCAGCGAATCTTTCAAGCACTTCATCCCATGTTGCATCGTCTTTACCCAAATTCGGTTTTAGCTGACCAGAAAGAATCCTTATAGCCGTAGTCTTTCCAGTTCCATTCGCACCAAGTATTCCAACCACATAACCTTTTCTCGGTATCGGTAAATTGTACAAGACAAAACCGTTTTTTCCATACCTATGAACCTCTCTACCCTCAAGTTGCTCTGGCAATCCAACAATACTTATAGCTTTGAATGGACATTTCTTTACGCATATTCCGCAACCAACACATAACTGCTCAGAAATTATCGCTACATTATCGATTACTATTGCCTCCTCGCCAGTCCTAACCTTTGGACAGTACTTTAAGCATTCATGACTACACTTCTTTGGCTTACATCTATCCTTGTCTACTACTGCAATCCTAATCGGCATTGAAGATCTTGTAGTGGTATTTGTTTAAATTTCTTGTGAAAAATTAAAATAGAAAAATTAACTATGGAGTGTAGAACTTCGAAATAGTTGTAAATAGATTCTTTCCGACATGCATTGGAACTCTGGAGTTTTCAAGCCAAGTATCCTTGAAATAATTTTCATCAGCCCAAGCGTATACTATTTCAGCTAAGAATATCGAGTGCTCTTTCCATTTTACTTCTTCAGCAACTCTGCACTCCAAAAAAGCTATACAACCTTTTACATGCGGTGTATTTATTTTAACTCCACTTTCAAGCTCTAAGCCAAGTTCTTTTATCTTATCTCTGTTTTTTCCAGAGATTGTTCCAGCTTTCCAGATTACATTCAAATCACTTATAACGTTTAATGTGAACTCCCTCGATCTGCTGAGTAATTCGTATGAGTAATTCTCTCTGTCTACAGCAATTGCAACAGCATCCTCTTCAATTGGCATATGCCAAGCCAAAGTCATTGCATTTGTCTTTTCGTTATACTTAGTTATGAGTAGAAAGGCTATTTTTGGATGCAAAATCCTATACGCAAATCTCATAACATTGCTTGATCTTTTTAATAATATGAAAATTTTGGTAGTTGGACTCCTTCCATACGAGTCTGGGAAGACTACTTTAGCGAGGTATTTAATTGAGGATGCTGTCGATAGAGGATTTGATGTTGGTGTTTCCAAACCTGTAAGCTCTACTAATGGTTGGTACAATTACGATTGCATTGTAAGAAGTGCTAAATATGGGAAACTGGTAGGAAATGATATATATATCCTTCATAAAGCTTCAAAGAGCTCTGAACCGATAGAATTTGAAAATCCATTTGTTTTACTATTAATGCCACCTGATCCAGAGAGAATTGAGTGGAGGAGTTCAGCATACACTGCTTTAAGTATAACTGAACAGATAGTTTTGATTAGAATTACAACGTTAAAAGAGACTAAACACATTTATATTCCGTCAAATGCGGAAAGAATAACCAATACACTTAGAGAAGAGCTAGATGTACTCATAAGTCGTTTAGATCCAAAACCTATAAATTTAACACATGAAAATCTAAATAATTTAATATTTAGATCGTATATAATTTCGGATGAATGTCTTGAATACATCGTAAGAAATCACGAAATCACGGTTATAGAATCGTATAGCGATGCAGCAGCACCAAATAAAAAATCACTCGATTCAGATTTTGTTATTGTCGTTGCACCTAGTAAAATTGCAATATACAACGGTGAAATGTATAAGAAAGCTTTGGATGTAGTAGCTAATGTTAAAGAGCCTTGGCTCACAAAAACGGAAGACGTATTACCGCTACTTCATCCAATCAAAACAGTCGAACTAAAACCCTTTAAAAGAGTTGACATCTTAGACACACTAATAAGAGAATAAAATAAAAATAATTGAAAAAATAAATTATATATCTAATTGACAACTAAGATTTATCGTGTTTGAAGGTTTACCTAAAGAAAAATGGGTTTACTGCAAAGACAAGGATGTAATATGTATTGAAGAATTCTTACACCTTAAAGATTTAAAGATAAGATTTGATGAACCAATTCTTTCGGTTTCAGTTGATAAGTATGTTGCTATTAGAACGAGGAATGAAGTTGTGCTATTGGATAAAGAGGGAAATATACTATGGAAAAAAAAGGTAAAGTCTAATGCTATTTCTCAATACTCAGATTACGTAGCAATTGCCAAAGGTAAGAAATTGAAGATATACAATGCAAATGGTGAAGAAGTATTATCTAAAAGGATTGGTCGCAAAATCTCCGCTTTAAATATTGGAAAACTTATAATAGTGGGAAGTGATAAGGGTTTATATACATTCGACTACAATGGAAACAAGTTATGGGAAATCGACATAGGAAAAACAACACTTATCAAACATTCGAATTTTATAGCTGCGGTAGTAAAGGATGAGCTAATTCTTATATCTTTAGAAGGTGAAGTACTTTGGAGAAAGAAGTTTGATAAGATTATTTACGATGTAGAATTCAACGAAGTATTAAAAGTTTATACATACAAGGGCAAAGTCTTCTCAGTCTCTTATGATGGTAAAGTAATTGACAGCTGGGACGAATACTGTGATTTCAGATTTTTACCGCTTCCATGGATTACCGTTAAAGATGAGCTTGAAAAGCTTAAAGAGATGTTAAAAATCTCCAAGCCCGTGAAACCAAAAGACGCTAAAAAGCTCATGAAAGATGCTGAGAAAATGTTTAAAAAGCAACTCTATGGAAAGTCTTACGAATTAATCTTAAAAGCATTTGAAGTAATCAGAGAAAAGCAGTTTCAGATTATAATTCCAAAAAAAGTCTCAAGAGGTAAACCCTTTGAAATACTTTTTAAATTTTACAACTTCTTTGACGAAGTGTTAGATGGTGTAGAGGTTGATCTAAGCGATTTTGAGAGGTATTTTGAAATCTCTGAAAAAGAAATAAGATTTCCAGAGATTAGAAAGGGTATGTACATAGAGAAAAAGGTTTCCGCAAATGCAAAATACGAGGGATTATTCATTGTAAAAGCTGTTATTAGTTCTAATTTTGGAGTATTTCAAAAGGAGTTCAAAATAAGAGTTAAGAAACCGTTGTTCACGTTCACGTTTAAATTCCGTGAAAAAGAGGAAAAGACTTCGATAACAGATCTCCTCAAATAAAATAAGTATACATTATGTACGATGCAATTAAAAATATATAGGAATGTTTTATTCCAGCTGTAATTTTCCCTTCGCCGATTACTCCAGCTATAATACCAGAGAGTAAGGCAACGATTATCGTAGTTTCAAAGAATATCTCTTTGATAAAGCTTACATCTACCATAGCTACAAAACCGCCTACAGATGTTACGTTTAAACCTGAAAAAGCTGCTAAGAAGTTTTTGATAATCGTATACGATACAAACAAAAATACAAATATAGTTATATATATTATTACTACATATAAAAACATGCTACTTCTAAGTCTTTTTCTAAACCTTATCTCAGAATCAGTATAGCTCGCTACTGCAGCAAAAGCATCTTTTATCGTTGGTGATGTTTCCAGAGCTTTTATAATTGCTGGTATAGCTTTAGATAGTATATCACTTCTAAGTCTCAATCCGAATCTTACGAAAGCCCTTGGAAGTAAAACACCCCACTCTACCTCTCTTCTAAGTATTCTTATCTCTTTGGTAAGTATGCCCATCTCCGTCGCAGATAAAACTTTAAGAGCTTCAAATATACTCAATCCAGCTTCGTTAAGCATTGCAAGCTCTGAAAACATTTCCGGTATTCTTTCCTCTGCCTTTCTTATAGTTCTTTCCTTGAGTTCTATTATAGCTATTACTGGAATTAAAAAGCACGATATCGAGATTATCGCTGTAAGGTTCAAACTCAAAAACCTGTAACACGTTAAAAAGACGATTAAAGCAACAATCGATAAATGAAAAACGATAATTCTCAGTTGAATTGCATACAAATCTGTTTTAAATGGATGAAGTAAAAATTTGACAATCTTTTTCTTTAATCTCTTCATTCTGTCTATTGAAAAAGTATTCTTCAGTGTTTCTGAAACATTTGCCCTTAAAATTTCATATCTCTCCTCTATTTCCTCTAATTTGACTTTAGGCATAGGTATAACAGACCTTATAAGCCATATAAACATAACAGATGCAACTGGAAGTACTATCGCTATAGAGTTTCTGTAGAGCGTTAGCATCTCCTGCCCTATCAATTTCATGACTACGAATGTTATTAATAGAAATAACGGAAGTAAAACGAAAACAGATATATATACTTCTGCCATGAGTCCCATGAACTCTGTAAAGGCTTCAAAAGTAGTTTCTTGTTCTTCGATGTATTTTTCAGATTTATCTCTTAAAAATTCAGAAATTCTTCCTCCACCTCTAATTAAGAAAATTAAATTGTCTAAAAAGCTTGAAAGCTTTTCACTAGGAGTTGTATCCCTCACAAATCTCATAGCATCTAAAACGTCTTTTTTGAACAACTCAACATGCTCTACAATTATACTAAATTCCCTACTCAACTCACCTAAAATGTGCCTCGCTTCTGCGATTGATTTAACTATATCGTAAATTGGTATACCACCAACAGCCATTCCATACATCATGTTTACGGCATGGGGTAAATACATCTCTATCTCACTTTTTCTCCTGTTATAAACGAAAAATGGGTATGAAATGATTAGATACTTAGTGAGTTTGGACATAACCAAACCTATAAACAATCCTGATATCAATGCATATAGTTTATACTTTATGAGCGGATATACAATCGGAAAAATTGGTATTTTACTTAAAAGGGAGGTAATTGCTTGAACAGGTATTACAAAGTAAAACAAAAGCAATCCAATAATTAAGCCAACTATCAGAGATATGTAAGAATAAAACGATCCTATGGCCAGTAGCCTTTGAACAGTCATCGGAATCCTTGCACCTATTAAGGCTCTTTCAATTTCCTTATACTTCTCCGGATTTGACTTTACGGCTATTGTAAATTTTCTTATAAAAGATAGCGGTACAAATATTCTTAAAGATTCTCTAACTTCTTCCATAGCTCCGCAACTCCTCAACAGCTAGTTCTGGGTTTTTATAATACATGTGAATAAATTTTGTAACCGTTACATAATCCCTTATTCCCTTTTCTAGCATCATCTCTAGGAATTCCTTTCTCCTTCTAAGTTCTTCTATCACTTCTATGACATCAACACCACTAAGAACTGCAATTTTTTCTAATTTCTTTGAATCAGAAACCTGAACGAATTTATCAGTTGCAGGATCCCATTTAAATACTGGTGTTATCAATAAATCCTTAGTTGCGGGATCTATTCCAACTATTTCGACTATTTCCCTAGCCCTTCTCTTTCTTAAACCTCTTCTAATCCACATGAATTGCACTATAACTGAATCCAAGAATTGAATCATAACTCTAGGCACATCCAACGGGGGATTCTCAAGTCTGTAAATGAGTTGGTTTACGTCTCCAGCGTGAAAAGTTGCATAAGATGCATGTCCAGTTGACATCGCTTGAAATAACGTCTGAGCTTCTTTGCCACGAACTTCACCGACTATTATGTAATCTGGCCTTTGTCTTAAGGCCGCTCTCAACAAATCGAACATCTCTATATCCTTTCCTTCAACACCCATTCTTGTAACACCAGGAATCCAGTTTTCATGGTATAGCTGAATCTCTCTTGTATCTTCAATTGAAACGACTTTTGCATCTGGTGGTAAAAACATCATTAAAGCGTTTAATGTAGTAGTTTTACCAGCAGCAGTTTCACCAATGACCATAAAACTCATCTTGTTTTCAATTAACAACCAGTAATATGCAAGAATTCCAGAATTGAGCGTTCCAAACCTCATTAAATCTATTGGGGTGAACGGCTCAGCTCTGAATTTTCTTATTGTGAAAGTGCTACCCCTTGTAGTCACTTCGCTTCCATAAGTTAACTGAGCTCTGCTTCCATCAGGAAGAGTAGCATCTATTAACGGTGTAGCGTAAGATATATGCTTACCTGCTTTCTGTCCAAGTAAGAGCACTATTGAATCCAGCTCAGATTGCGAGAACTTTATATTCGTTGGCATACTTCCGTGATCTCTATGGAATACGTATACTGGAATATCATACCCATCACAAGATATGTCTTCAAGTTTTGGATCCAGTAGTAATGGTTCTATTGCTCCAAATCCAAAGAAATCCCTAAACAAGTAGTAAAGCATTTTAAGCGTTAATTCCTCTTTAACTGACAAGCCGTACTCTTCAAGTAATTCATCTAATGCCTCTAAAAGTGCTCTTGTCTTAGATTCTATATCTGCTTCAAGCTCTTTCAAAATCAAACTCTTTCTCAAATCGTTGTATATCAAGTTTAGAAGTTCGAATTCATTTCTTGCAAGTGTAGGCTCGATGATATTGTAGTAAGTCCTAAGCGTTTCCAAATCCCTCCAAATCTGAACTTTCACAAAGTTTGGTATTATCCAATATTCATCTATGATCTCTATATTGTCTGGAGGCTTTTTCTCCTCTATAACAGGCACTTTTACCTTTTCGTATATCTTTAAAAGTATATTGTAGTACTCTGGAATCATTAATAGAGATTTGATTTTCGATTTATTTAAAATAAACCCCATTACAGCCAAATAGATTAAACAAAATTATAAATCTATCTTAATCAGTAATCGTAATAATGCTCAAACGCAATAGTCTTTTAATGATGAAACATCTCTCACCAGAGCCGGGATGATTGTCCCCCGTTAGACTGAAGTATGATGAAACCCTTGCCCAAGATCGGCGATGATGAAGGGTATACGGACTGATTATACGTATTTTTCAAGTTCTCTTATCTCATCTTCTCCTACTAGTACTTTTGCCGTACTTGAATTGACTACTACAGCGGTTGGAACTCCCCTCAAACCTGATAGAGTGGCAACAAATTTTGCATCAGAGCTACAGTTTCCAAAGTTGTTAACGTTGCAAAACGTTATATTCGTTTTATTTACAAGACTTTCAACGTAAGGCTTTACTGCAATACAATGCGGACAGTAAGGGCTGTAAAAGAAGTAAACTCTCGTTTTAGTCGTGTTGTTTTTGAACTCTTTTAAGTATTCCAAGAATATCTTTACATCTTTACTCTTGTAGTTTTTCACGACTTCTTCGATGCTGCTCAATACTTCACTAACCTTTGGAACATCGATATTGTATCCCTCTCTTTTAAGGGTGTTCATAAATTCTAATAAGCCGAATAAGCCGTTAAAGGATTTATTTTCAGCTATTAATGTTGGTAATGTGTAAATATAGCCTATATACTTTTTAGAGATGTTTGAACAGTTCTTAAGATCTCTTACATTACAGTAATCCAAATCAAGGAATTTTATGTTTTTTAAGTATTTTTCAGCAACTCTACAGTAAGGATGATCGTTTATACAGTAATATATGGCTTCTACTCTTTTTGTTTCTATGTTTTTTACACCTAAGCATCCCATTATCAAAAACAACAGAATTATTGGGATTACTTTTCTCATGATTCAATAGCTATTTACGTAAATTTAAGTTTTATGACAACAGTAACTGCAGTTGTAAGTTGGAGGAGCTAAGCTCATATTAGCATGACATCTAACACAATCCTCAACGCTGTAATTTAAACCGTTAATAGTGAAGTTAACTGGAACGTCGTAACCATAACTCCTAAGGATTTTTCCAACCTTTAAAACTTCGTAAGCTCCCGTTAAAATAGTTAAATTAGAATCCTTTACGATAACCGTTGGTATGTATCTTAGCTTAACTTTTTCCGCTAATTCCCTTGCATCAGAACTACAGTTTTTAAAGTCTTTAACATTGCAGAATTCAAATTTTATGTCATTTACTTTACTTTTCAACAACTCCATATACGGTTTAACGAGCTTACACCACGGACAGTTCGTCGAGTAGTAAAAGTAAATTGAAGGACTGTGTGTTGCACTTATACATCCAAGCACGGAAACCGATAAGATTATCGCCATTAATATCGACTTTTTCATATGTTCTACGTGGTGCTTTCTCTCTTAAGACTTTTGCGGTTGTGACATTAGAATAGTTTGAACTCAAAAATACAAATGGAGATGACTTAATTTCTGAGCGCTGAGCTTTTTATATTGTTCAGTTTAAATTACAATCATGTGCAAGCTTAAACACTATGGTAACTGTGATCCCGGAACGAAGGATCAAGAGTATTGTATATTCCACAAGCCGAATAAGAATGAGGAAGAAGCAAGAGAGTTCTGGAGAAAGTTTTTACAGAGGTTTAAGCCTAAGAAAGAGAAGATTTTTATTGAAGAAGTACAAAAAGAAATTGAGAGATTTGTTTTTGAAGATGTAGTAGATTGCAAAGGTTTTGTTTTTCCTGAAATTCCAATTAATATCAATCACTCTTTCAAATATGCAATCTTTAATAAAGATATAGATTTTAGTAATACCGTTTTTGAGTGTAATGCTGAATTTAATATGGCAATTTTTAGAGGACATACAGATTTTAGAGGAGCGACTTTTAAACAAAACGCAAATTTCTACAGAGTTATGTTTGAATCAGCTTGTTTTAATGAGGCTACTTTTAAGGAGGATGCAATTTTTAATGACTCAATTTTTAAAAAATTTGCTAAATTTATGAATGCAATTTTTGAGAAAAATGCAAAATTTACTAGATGTAATTTTACGAATGGTGAATTCAGATCAGCAGTCTTTAGAGGGAATGTATGCTTTGATTTTGCTAAATTTAAACGAGCAGATTTTACTTATGCAAAGTTCAAAGGTAGAGATAATTGGTTTAATTCTACTGAATTCAGTCAAGCTTACTTTGGAGAAGCAGAATTTGATAAGTATGCATGGTTTACCTCCACAAAATTTGGATATGCTTGGTTTGGACTAACCAAATTTGGAGAATATACAGACTTTAGTGAAGCGGTATTCACAAATACTGTTGAATTCGTAGATACATTATTTAGAGGTTATGTTGAATTCAAGGGAACTGAATTTCGAGGATATACCACATTTGAAGAAGCAGAATTTTTAGGTAAAGTTACTTTCAAAGAAGAGAAAGATCAACAAAGAATTTATGCTAAATTCTTTGGAAAGTTGAGTTTCCTAAATACAACCTTCGAAAAAGGTGTAAACATAGATTTACCTCCAGAATGCTTTAAACATCCCCAAGCTGAGGCTGAAGCATGTAGAGTTCAAAGACTGAGTTATGAAAAAGAAGGAAACAAATACAAAGCTGATGAAATGTTTCTCCGAGAAAGACGAGCTTTAAGAAAAGTCAAAGTCAAACAAGCTAAAGAACAATTAAATAAATCAAATGGTGTAAAATCAAAACTAAAAGCACTGATAAATCTTTCCAAAGCTTATACAAGTGCATCCATAGAGTTTATATTAGCCGATTTAACTTGTGGATATGGAACTAACTGGATAAAACCCATAGCTTTATGGATTTTCACAGTTTTAATACTCTGTCCATTACTATACTTAGTAACTAACAGTATTCCCAATGCCTACGATTTTCTAAGCTGTCTTTATTTCAGCATAGTCACAGCTACAACATTAGGTTATGGCGATTTACATCCCGTTGGTATTGGAAGAGCTTTGGCATCGGCTGAAGCCATCTTTGGTACTTTTATGTGGGCAGTCTTTCTTGCAGTCTTTGCAAGGAAGTATATGAGATAACAAAATGATCAGAGCAGACTTACACATCCATTCAAACCACAGCGATGGGAAAAGCAGTGTTAGAGAAATTCTAAAGTCTGCAATAGCCAAAGGACTTGATGTAATATCGATCACAGACCACGACACGCTAAACGGATCTCTTGAGGCGATAGAGATAGTTCGAGAAGAGCAATTACCCATAAAGGTCATAAGAGGTGTTGAAATCTCTACAGCTCAAGGACACCTCTTAGCTTACGGAATAAACAAAGAAATAGATAGAGACATTGATTTAATTGAAGCTGTTAAACTCGTCAGGGATTTAGGCGGTGTAACTTCCTTAGCTCATCCCTTCCAATTTTACAGGAATGGTGCGATTAGGTTAAAGTTTTTCAAGGTTGTTGACTGTATCGAAGTGTTCAACGCAAAGAGCTTGCCGATTTTTAACGGAATTTCAAATTTCTTCTGTAAATTATACAAAAAAGGGAAAACAGCTGGTAGCGATGCCCATAGGGCAGAATTTATCGGTTGTGGAATTGTTTTAATCAAAGTGAATTCGAATGATGAGAAATCAATACTAAACGCATTGAAAAACGGACGATGCAGAGTTAAAGGTAAAATTTCGGCTAAAAACGTCTTTTGGCGTTTTTGATTCAAAATTAAACAAATAATTAATCGTTAGAATTTTAAATACTATTTTAACAAGTTTTTTAAGCATAAGCCTAAAACCGAAGAACTCAGCTAAAAGAATGCTCCAAATCCGAGATATAGGATAGTTCCTATTAAAACTAATCTCTGATGAAATAATTAAATACTACTATCGAAAATAAAGCCCTAGTCAAAGTGCTTATTGACACTTGTTTTAAGCTTAAAACATATCAACAGTAGTAAGCAAAAACAAAAAGCTTAATTATTCATTCAATCAAAATTTAAGCTTTCGTAGAATTCGAGCTCCTTTTTAATCTGCTCGTAAAATCTAAGCAAAAACTCATGCCTCTCTTTTGCAAGTTCTTTTGCCGTTTTAGTGTAAAGTAAATCCTTGAGTTTTAGCAACTTCTCCTCAAAGTGCTTTAAAGTTTCTTCGATTGATCTACCGTTTTCACCACTGAAAATAAAAGCCCTTGCAACGCCAATAGCTCCAATAGCATCAAGCTTATCCGCATCGCTCAAAACCTTTGCTTCAAGAGTTTTAGGCTCAATACCAGATGAAAAAGAGTGTGCTTCAATACAGTGTGCAACTCTTTCAATGAATTCATCGCTATAACCTTGTTTTTTGAGTATCTCTCTTGCAATTTTTGCCGATTCAATTGCGTGATTTGGCTTATCCCTCGCTATATCGTGTAGCTCAGCAGATTTTCTCACGACTTCAACATCTGCCCCCTCTTTTTTGGCAATATAAACTGCCAATTTCACAACTCTCTCAATGTGATCTCTGTCGTGGGAAGTCATATTTAAATCTCGATGAAATGTTCTTTTATTCTTACACTATCGTATCTCAGCAGTTCGGTATATGAAAACATTTTAACAAACTTAAACAACGTTTAATTCATTATGTAAGTTTTGTCGAACGATTTTCGAAAATATTTGCCGATGGTGATTCAACATTAAATGTAGCGTCACGACCAATATGGATAACAATACTTTAACTATTAAAAACCGTAATGGCGATATTATCAACCATGAAAAGGGTATACGCATTGTGCGTATCTCTACTTCCACTAATGATTTCCAGTGGAATGATATACTCAGTTTTGCCGATATACATAGCAAATGATTTAAGAGCTGGTGAAATGCAAGTTGGAATGCTATTTACGGCTGGAGCTGCAACTGGAGCTATTAGTTCTATATTTTTAGGGAAATTAGCAGATAAGATCGATAGAAAAGTTTTAGTTTTCACATCTCAAATAATATTCGCTGCTGTTATGCTCTTGTATTCGATTATAAATTACTACATTTACGCTTATCCTATCCACATACTTGAGGGTTTTGCTTGGGCTATGATATCCGTCTCAACTCCAGCTTTAATAGCAGACATAGCAAAGGATAAGAAAGGAGAAGCTATGGGAATATACAATACCACATGGAATTTAGGCTGGGTAATTGGGCCATTTTTCGGCGGAACTCTTGCACAGCTTTACGGATTTAGATTGACATTAAGGATATCCTTTTTAATGATCTTAGTTGGATTAATTTTAACACATTTTTTAGTTAAAGAATCTCGTTGATCCATGCTACTACTCTATCTATCCTTTTTAGTGCAGTTCCTAAGTAGTTTTCAGGTTTTAAGATCTCTTTAAGCTCTTCTTCACTAAAGTGCTCCATAATTTCCTTTTCTTTAATCAACTCTTCAAATAACGAAGTTTTATTTGCATAAGCTCGCATCGAAACTTTTCTCAACAATTCATGAGCTTTTTGCCTCTCTATTCCCTTTTTAGTTAGAGCTATCATCACAGCTTCACTCATATTTAAACCTCTTTGAGCTTCAAGGTTTTTCCTTATGTTTTCAAAATCCAAGCTAAGACTCTCAACGATTTTTATCATCTTAGTGAGTATGTGATCCGATAAAATCGTAGCCTCAACCAAAGTTATCCTTTCAGCGGATGAATTCGTTAAATCTCTTTCCTCCCAAAGTATTGCTGATTGATGCTGTGGCTCGACAAATCCCCTAATAACCCTTGCTAATCCACAAACGTTTTCACAATCGATAGGGTTTCTCTTATGTGGCATTGTTGAACTACCGACTTGTTTCTCCTCAAACCTTTCAAATACTTCACCAACTTCTGCCCTTTGCAATAACCTAAAGTTTAAAGCAACTTTTTCAAGCGATGTGGCTAAATTGGCTAGGAATTCAATATACTCACAGTATATGTCTCTTGGAATTATTTGACTCGATATAATAGCTGGCTTCAAGTTCAAAAGTCTCATGACCTCTTCTTCAATTTCAAAACCTTCATCACCATAAGCAGCTTGAGTTCCAACTGCACCACTGAGTTTACCTACGAGAATTCTCTCTTTCATCTGCTGAAGTCTTATGTAATGTCTTGCAAACTCAGAAGCCCAAAGCGCAAATCTGAATCCGTAAGTGGTTGGTAACGCTGCTTGTCCATGTGTTCTTCCTAAGCATACGACTTCTTTGAATTCTAAAGCCTTTTCTACAAGGAGTCTTATGAGTTTCTTGAGTTTTGCTTCAATTATCAAGATCGAATCCCTAAGCTGAGTTGCTGTAGCTGTATCGATTATATCGTTTGAAGTAGCTCCAAAATGAATCCATCTTGAATCTTCTGCAACTTCAGAAATAGCTTTAACTAATGCCATAATATCATGCTTTATTTCTTTCTCTATTTCTTTTACCCTCTCGGGTTTTATCTTTACGGCTTTTTCTTTAATCCTTTCAACTACATCCTCATTTAGGTAACCTCTTTTTGCAAGCGCTTTTAGCAATGATATTTCAACCCATATCATTCTCTTTATTTTACTTTCTTCACTCCAGATCCTTTTCATCTCCTCTGTCCCATATCTGTAATCGATTGGATGAACAATCATGTAGAGAAATTAGACGTTGTTGTTTAAAGCATTTAATAAAACATAGAGTATCGTTGCAGTTATAATAAGATACGGGATCGAATATCTGTGAAAATAGATCCAAAACTTTCTATCTTTTACAATTCTAAGAGCTATTAAGTTTGCTAATGATGCTATTATAAAACCATTTCCACCAGCGTTTACCCCATAAGTTATTGCAAACCAGTTATGGCTAAATTTTGATATCAAAACACTAGTCGGCACATTACTAATAATCTGTGAAACCACTACAGAGACCAAGAATACATTACTATCTACATGCAGATTTAGAAGAGATAGTAAAACTTCTTGAAGATTTAATAAACGAATTTAAGGAGTTCTACACGAATAAAAGCAATCCAATACAAATTACTGAATCACATGCACGAAAATTGTCAAAGCTCATTGAAAGAATTAAAGGAGTCTTTCTTAAAGAATTAGAAGGGAGGCAATTTCTTGAAGTTTTACCATCAGGATTGCTAAACTACTCTTTGTTGTTACAAAAGGGTTTATCTACTTTGTTTACATCTGGAGGTATAGAGGAAAAATTCTCAGATATAATTCGAAACGACTTGAATGAAGCTGTTAGAGCTTTAGCTTATGATATACCTACAGCATCAGCAATGATATCTTTAAGAGCAGTTGAGGGAGCTATAAGAGAACTCTATAAAGCTCTAAAGGGTCAAGAATGCAGACTTGCTTAGAAAGATGCACTAAATAAAGAATTAAAAAGTAAAAGTTTAGAGTCTAAGTCATTAGAAGGATACTTAGATCACTTTAGAAACGTGAGGAATGAAGCTGAGCATCCTGATAGAGTATTTACAAGAAAAGAAGCCGAACATATACTCGTTCATTCAGCCTATGCAATTGAAGAGATTTATAAGATTATTGACAAGCTGACACA
>CAZFII010000005.1:0-19290 GCA_964518925.1 uncultured archaeon | reverse complement strand
TAATTGTCTCGATGACTCTGCTTCTGAACGACTGGACAGCGTAGTTGTAGTTCTTGTTAAACCTTCTACCGTTCTTAAGCCACAACAACTTCAACTTGCCTAATATAGACAAATCTTCCAGATATATTCTACATACTCCGTGATAGTAAGCGTACTTTAACATCTCATGAACTCTCATCCCTATTATACTCCAAACTCTTCTTTTAGGCATGTTCCTTGCTTTAACCTCTCTAAACCAGAAGGTTTTGTAATCTCTTAGTTCTCCATCCTTGTTCACTATTGCAAGGTTTATTCTATCTAAGTTCACATCAATTCCAGCAATATTCTTGCCTTTTGGTTGGTTATATCTTCTCATAAGCTCTAAATAGAAGTCGTAGTCTACCGCAACTTGGATTTCGCCATGTGTAAACAACACTCCTTTACGATTACCAAATTGCTTTAGCACAACTCTCGCATAGTAAGGTTGCATGTAGAACCATATATTTTGAAGAATCGGTTTGTATCTTTTAGAAATTGTTGGCTTAACGATTATGTAGGATTTGTTACCTTCAAAGTCGAACGTTAGGATTCTGAAGGATAAATCCTCACGGATCTTGATGTTGATGTTCATGTGCTTGCTTTCGCCTTCACATTGGAAAAGTAGCCAGTTGTTAAATGTGACATCTTCCAATTTAATTTCTTCATCAAATCCTAATTTCTTATGCAATCGATTAAGTTCATTCACAGACTCAATGATTCCATAGACCAAATCTATTGCTCCGTCAACATATCTTCTGTTTGGTAAAATCTCGTATCCAACCTTACGATACCTCTTATACATCGAAAACTGTGAAAGAGGTGTTTTCCTTCGTTCAAGAAAGTATTAAAGACTTTCAAAACTACCAACCTAAACAATCTCGCAGTTGTAATAAATTTCCTTACATCTTGAGGTTATACAATCCATAATGGGTTTTCCACCAAAAGATTTACAAATATGTTAATCGTAACACCTAATGTGCCCCGAACGTTCCGAGATCCGTAGGGCAATGATAAGAGCCACTGCGGTGAGGGGCGTCGGGTGTCCGTGATGACCGAATCGTCCCTTAAAAGGGGCGGTTCGGAGAACGGTATATACTTCTCAAATTTAAGACGTAAATGGCTTTGCATTCCTTCTCTATTAATTCAACAGCTGAAGTTGAAGCGGTAGGAACTGCAACACAGACTTCTTCAAAAAATCTCTTAGCAGATTTTATTGCAGTGAGCATCGTATAACCCGTAGCTAGTCCATCATCGATTAAAACAGCATTTTTGCCACGTTCTTTTATAAAGAACTTATCTGGAATCCTAGCCTTTCTCCTCTTTATTTTTTCAATCGTTTTCCTAATTTGCATTTCTACGACTTCTTTTCCTAATCTCGCTGCAATCTCTTCGTTTATTTCGATATCCCCAAATTCACTCACTGCTCCAAATCCCGCTTCGGTTGTCCAAGGTAGTAAAACCTTAGAGACGAGTAAAACTCTTAGCTTCGCATTTTTAGCCTTAGCAACTTCTACTGCAACCGGAACACCACCAGCTGGAATTGCTATAACGTACTCAAAGTTTGGAATAAAGTTCGCCAGTTTCTTTCCTGCATCAGCTCTATCTTCAAATACGTAGAATTTGTTGTAAAGCCTTTCATCATATACGAGCATGATATATGTTACTTAATCGAGATATGAACGTTTTCGAGGCCGTGTTAACCTAAGGGCGCAAGCTCTAAATATCGAATATTTATGCTTTTCGCACTAAGTTGACACATCCGTAAAAGTTAAAATAACAAAATAAAGCCATAACAAAAAATGATTAGTCTAAGTAAACTCATAAGTGGCGAAGCAACGGTATCAAAACACATAACGTATAAGGGCGATTCGAGTTTTATACCGAAAAGTCTAATTGACTTTTCAAGATCTCTAAAGCCAATTGTAGTTTGGAATGTAACTGCAAAATGCAATTTGAAATGTTTACACTGTTATGCAACTTTCAAAGATTTTAACGAGTTGAGTTTTGACGATTGCCTATTAATCGTTGATAAGTTATCGAAATTCGGCGTTCCACTAATCCTTTTCAGCGGTGGAGAACCGTTAATGAGGAAGGATTTAATCGAAATAGCTGAATACGCAAAGAAAAAAGGTATTACATGTGTTTTATCAACTAATGGAACTCTTATAGATAGGGATTTAGCCGAAGACTTAAAAGACATTTTCAGTTACATCGGTGTAAGCTTAGATGGAACTGAAAACGTTCACGATCACTTCAGAGGTGTTAAAGGTTCTTTTAAATTGGCAGTAAGGGGCTTACTAAACGCAAGAGATTCTGGAGTACTAACTGGAATAAGATTCACAATTACGAAGTACAATTCGAAGGAGCTTCCAAAAATAGTCGAAATAGCGAGAAGCGAAGAAATACCAAGACTCTGCGTTTACCACTTAGTCCCCTCTGGTAGAGCGAGATTTAGCGATGATGTAAGCAATTTAGAAAGAAGGAAGATATTGGATTACCTAATTAAAGAGGCAGAAAAGGATGGAATGGAAATACTTACAGTTGATAACCCAGCAGATGGAGTTTACGTTTACTTAAAGCTAAGAGAAATAGATGAAGAGAAGGCATACAAAGCTCTTGAGTTTCTGAGGTATAGAGGTGGTGACAAATCTGGAATAAACCTTGCGAGTATAGATTTCAACGGCAACGTTCATCCAAATCAGTTTTGGTGGGATTACAATCTTGGAAACTTGCTTGAAAAGGATTTTGAAGAAATATGGCTTGGAAATGACCAACTCTTAAAGATGTTAAGAGAAAAAACCAAATATTTAAGGGGAAAATGCGGAATCTGTAAATTTAAACACTTATGTGGCGGATTTAGAGTGAGAGCGTATAGATATGGAGATCTTTGGGGAGAAGATCCAAGCTGTTACTTAGATTTAAGAGAACTAAATGGGTAGTACTCAACTGTGTTCCCATTAACTACTAAAACTCCAGCTTCTCCAATTTTTAAGATTTTTCCGATACGAATTTCATATGAGATTTCAAAATCTGAAAAAACCGTCAATCCACTTTCTGTTCCGACATATGTATTGCTTTTAGTTGCGTAAATGCATCTTATGACATCCTTAACATCGAATTTCGATATTATCTCTCCATTAGGAGTTATGAAAAAAATACGATTTCCAGATGCAGCTACTATGTAATCCGATACTGATATAATAGGATTTCTAATTTTTATCTCCCACCAGTCTCCGTTTTTGTATCCAATGATTTTTTCATCACCTGTAATCGTTATCAAATCTCCTAAGACTTTTACATCTCTAACATTTATTTCTCTACTGAGGATAATCCTTCCATCGTAATCTATGAAGTAAAGTCTTCTATCCGTTCCCACTACTAAGAAATCTGAAAACTCAATAGCCTTTACATCTCCGTTTAGCTCCTTTTGAAAAACGATGTCAAAATCGTACGTATATACATGGACATAGCTGTTCATGAACTCAGAACTCACAGCAAAAAACTCATCTCCAAGTTTGATCTTCGTTACATCTTCAGGTCTTTCCCAACAACCCAAGATCGAGATGAACTGCTTTTCCCAAATCTTTTTTCCATCATTTGAAAACACGTATACTTTTCCATCTGCAAAATCTGTTCCTACTGTAACGAGTTTATCGTTTGTATCAACACTTAAAACGTTTACATCCGTAAAAGGCCCTCTGTAATAAGTACTTGTTAATTTTTTATTCCAGAGATGAGATTTTCTATCAAATACGTGTATCCAACCGTTTTCACATCCAAAAACTATTAACTCCTTTCCAATTGCGATGTCTAAAATTTTATCGTTCAACCTATACTTCCACATAAAAAAATAAAAGAATTAAATTCTTGGCGCCCACTCTGGTAGCCTAACCCAAGCTATTGGTCCAAAGACGTAGTGTGACAGTATAAATCCAAGTACGATAACAATCGCTGCACCAATGAAGAACGTTGCCCAAGGTCTTGCACCGAACTTCACGAACTCTCTAAATCTCGTTGTCATTCCAATGCTGAAGAATGTAAATATAAACGTCCAAGTTCTCATCGTCTTTATTGGAGCTATTAGATTCGGTTTCATGACATGTAAGTATGTATGCGTGTCAACACTTCCAACCACGACTGTCATTAGAGCAGATGCAATAAGGAATCCTAAAACGAACTTTGGAAATCTCCACCAGATCTCCATTGCTGAAGGTCTTACTCCAGTTTCTTCAACCTCCCACCTCGTTGTAGATATTACAGCCATTATGAATGCCCATAGACCTATCCAAATATCTCTACCTATAACCTTCATCAGTGTGTAAGCCCATAGACATAGCTCATGTGCATCTGCACCGCCTACAGTCTTTGCTACGTGATCTGCATACCATGAACCGTACCAGTCTGCTGCGGCAAATCCGGCAGCATCAGCAAATTCAGATGTTCCAATCCAAGCTCCAGCTTCACCCGGATGCATTGGAGGACTCATAGACATCGCCGCTATAGGTAACAGAAATATCGCTATTATAGCCATGATTATAACTGCTGCAATACCGAGAACGTAATCTTCTTTTTTAGCTCTAACAGCTGCAGCCATTGCGATCGATGCTGAAACACCACATACAGCTCCACCAGCACCTAAAACTGCCGCAGTTCTCTTGTCAATACCAAACCCTCGTCCTATGTAGAATATAACGAGAAATGCCGTTATAGCTACGATTGCTGCTTGAGCTAGAACATATGGCCCAGCCATGTATATAAGTGAGAACGGAAGCGTTGCACCTAATAAGACGATACCAGTTTTGATGTAGTATTCAACTCTGAATCCCGCATCCATCCACTTTGGAAATCTAAAGATGTTACTCAGGATTAAACCGAGGATAACTGCAAGGATTGGTGGTTCGATGTTGTAATGGTGTGCCGTTTTATTTGCTGCAATTAAGAATATGATAACTGAAACTACGTAAACGAATGTGAAAGATGGTAAAAACTCCTTTACCCTAAATCCCAGTATTTTACTACTTATCGTAAATATTATTGCCCAGAAGAGGTAGTTTACTATGTATCCTACCCAGTTCTTTGAGTAGTATTCTACTACCTGATCCCAAGTAGTCCATTTACCCGGTGCAGATACTGCAAGTGTTTTTAATGCTGGAATGTTGTTTGTGTAGTATAGGGCTAATGCAATCCCTATAACGATGAATGCCACTAAAAGAAGTCCTCAATTTTGATCTGTCTGCTAACATCGTTTTCAAGCAAAGATTTAATCTCCAATTCTATCAGTTTTAACCTTTGCTTGGTGTACTCTGAAACCTTATACTTCTCACACAGATACTTCGATATATCTAAGTACTTCACTACCGAGCTACTGTGAACTGTCAGAGTTAACTTTCCACCACATCTGAGACATTTTCCAGTAAGGGGTATTCTCCTGTACTTCTGATTGCAGTTCACGCATCTAAACTCTTGCCTTGAAAAAGCTCTAAGGTTGCCTATTATATCTGGGAGAAAATGGGATGTAATAACTCTTTCAGCAACATCGCTTTCATCTACGGCGATAACTTTTTCCGCTATCTCCATTTGAGCTCTAACTTTGTCTTGCATGGTTTCAAGGTATTTGTATGCACTCTCCTTTACTCCGATAGAGATATCTTCTGTGTCGTGTGTAAACTTAAGACCGTAAAACCTTGACTTATCTGCTAACCTATCTTTAACTTTTTCTATTAACTCTTCTACTTCTTTTGGATTTGCATATCTGAGTGTAGCTTTGTAGAATTCAAGCGGATAACTTTCGACTATATCCATGTTATGTACTTCCTTATCTACTTCTCTCGGATCTACTATTGCCGTAAGGACGAGAGGAGCATCCATTTGCCCTCCTCTTTTATCTGGCAGATAATGGCGGGAGAAGTTTAGTAACCCATCTAAGAGAAGCATAACGGAATCCTCATCGCCATCGCAGTTTCTCCTCTTCGCTGCATGGAAATAGGGATGAGCGTAGCAAGCTAGGGCATCGCAGAATCCAATAATCCTTCCCAAAACTCCAGCAGATGTATGCGGAGCTAAACCTATTATCAGATGCCCGATTAAATCTTCAGGCTTCTCAACGTTGTAATACGGTTCTAATCCGTAAAACTTTACAAGTAGATCGTCTATGAACTTTGCAACCTTAACTAAGTATTCTCCAGCCTCTTTAGACAATATTACATCTTGAGGCTTAAGTTCTACTATCTGATCATCACTTTTTAGCTCATTTCCCAAGTAGTCGTATTTGTATCCCAACTCCCTTAATTTCTCAACACTTACGCCTATCTCTTTCGGTTTGAAATGCGTGAGTGGTAAATCCGTCATGTCAAATCGGGATGTACCATCTTTGAAGACGTAAACACCGTGTTTAGCCCTTAAAATGCCTTTTTCAAGTCTTTCTGGCATTTTAATCTTCGAAGTTAAACCTATTACACCTTTAATTGTATCGAAGCTATCGTATTCGTTTAAATTCTTAAGAGCATTTTCATACAGATCTCTTATATTTATCTTAGTTTTTGAATAGGCTTTAGCTGTTTCTCCACAACTACAGATTTCGCTACCTATCTTCTTCTTACACTTAGGACAATAGTATATCTGCTCAGTTAATCCACCACATTCGCACAAAAGCCAAAAAGTTTGCTTTCCGCATCTTTTGCAAATCCTCATCGCAACTTCAACTTCAACTTCACCTTTAGGCGATGAGTAATCCTTTGTGTAGTTTATAGCGTTTTTTATATCTCTCGTTTTTCCTCCAGCTAATCCAACTGGAAAGAGTATATGTGGGGGTGGACTCATTTTCCTTTCTTTAGCCTTCTCTGGACGACCCATTCTTGCACCAATTCTTGACGGTGCTTTAGCTCTTACATCTAATCCAGATAACTTTCTAACAATCTCTAAAACGTTTTCTCCATCGACTTCACCAACTTTTCTGAGTTCAAAGTTTAAACCTAAGCATCTAACAAGAACTTTCCATGTCTCTAAAACTATATATGAATCCCTAACCTTATGCTCAATTAAGAGTTTTTCTAATATTTCCTTGGCTTTTTTGTCGTATGGAATCACCAACTTTGAAATCTTACTACCTTCAACCTTACCTTTTTCAGATATGAAATCCCTTAAATACGTATACTCCTCAATGCTTATGTCATGCCAGAAGTACGTATAATTCGGATGTAATGGTACTCCGTATTCATCACATAGCTTTAAAGCTTCATCTTCACTTATCCTTCTGTAATCTCCTTTTAACCTCGCTTCTTGAATCCACCACTCATAAGTATAACTCGCTGGAATTAATGGATGGTTGTTTTCTAAGAAATCTCCGTAGTTTATAAGGATCTCTCCCAAATCTAAAATCTTCTCTACTTCATTCTTTAAAATTTCTGCCTCTCTAACACTATTGATTTTAACTACGTCACCGTTTTTTAGCCTAACAGTAGGCCCTTCAATACTAGTAACTGGAACAACTCCACCAGCCTTCCCCGGTCTTTCTACTTTTAATTGGGTTCCTACAGCTATAAAGTCGTTCAGAATTATCATAGTAGCTGGATTTATACCAACAGTAGCAAATCCAGAGTTCCTTGCTCTACCATATCTAAGTCTAAATCCACCTTTCACCGATGGATGACTAAAAACTGGTCTTCCAGCTACTATATCTCCCAAATACTTGTAATTTGGCTTAACATCGTTTGATTCACTTTCCTCATCCTTTTTTATGAGTTTATCCAACCAATCCCATCCGTCAATTCCTAGTTCATCAACCATTTTTTTAAGCTTAGGAGCTTTCAAAGCAATACCCTCAGCTATTACCAGACACATTCCTCCCCTAACTCTATTCGTTTCAACTCTGGGGACATTTCTATAAGCCGAAACCTCGGCATCCTCAGTGGGCTCACCATCGATACATACAGGACAATTTGAAACTATTATCTTGATCTCTTCTTCGCTCGGTAGGTATTGTAGGTTTGCTACTTTCTTATACAGTGGAATTTCTTCGCAGTATCTCATTATTTCAGCTTCAGTAGGTTTATACCTATCTAATCCAATTTTTCTCCTAACGTAATCTGCAACTAAAACAGATATTACCTGTGCTGTACCTCCAGCACTCCTTATTGGTCCAGCATAGTAAATCTTTAAAAATTCGCTTCCATCATCGTTTCTGTCTATTCTTATCTTGGCAATTCCTTCAATTGGTGCAGCAACAACGCCTTCGGTCAATATAGCTACAGCAGTTCTTATTGCCTTGTCTATTGCCTCCTCTCTGCTAAACTTTCCTAGTTTACCGTTTATTATATCTTCAGCAATTATAAAACAGATTCTTTCCCTTTCAACGCCTTGTTCTTCAAGTTCTAAAATTCTATTAGCTAATCCTTCGATTTTCATGAGCTTTTCAACTCTTTCAGCCATGTTTTTAGCAACTGGAATTTCAACGTTTGGCTCTGGATCTAGGCACTTTTTTCTTGCCTCTTCAGCAATTTTATAAGCTTCTTCAAGCTTTTTTAACAGCATTTCATGATATTCTTCTATTTCTTTTGCTCTAAAATCCTCTCTCATTTCTTCATCGAATAATGGGAAGAATTTGTCAAGTGTTAAATTCATTGGAATTAGTTAGTGACACGAATGATAACTCTTCTGATAAGATGGATGTATTTGAAGTTTAAAATATTAAATCTCTTTGTTTGAACAGAATTAAAATTTGAATGGAATTAAAGACTTATCTATATCTTTTTTATCTTTTTAATAATTTTGTTAGTTTGATTTTATTTTTGTATAGTAATTAAGATAATTCAGTTAAAATTATTTGATGAAATAAAATGTTTAAATTTAAAACCTATAATTTTAATTGACAACAGTGGCTGTAAGGATATGTTGTCGCTTTTTAGTTAGCGGTTTGTTATTTAGGAATTATCACTTTAAGGTACGGTGCACTACAACGTACTTCATAATTCTAATAGCCCTATTTGTTATAATACCACATGTTAACGCTTTAAACATAGTTGTAACGTTTCCAAGCTTGTATAAGGATATAAAGCAAATAGCTCCAGATGACAACGTATATGCCTTAGCTATTAACTCAGATCCACATCAGTACAACTACCTGCAATGTTGATGGAGTACAAAATATAAATTCAAGTAGTAACGCTTTCGTTATGTACAGTCTTAGATGTATCGAATGCGGAAGAGAATACGATGAAAGTAGATATACTTGCGAATGTGGAGGGCTATTAGAGGTTCAGTTTGAATTAGAAAAAATCGAATTGAACTTTAAACTCGATGGAACTAATTTATCCGTTTGGAAGTATAGAAGTCTACTACCAGTTAGGATTAAGCCCGTAACACTTAGAGAAGGAGGAACTCCATTGTATAGAGTAAGAAGGCTTGAAGAAGAATTAGGAGTTAAGGAAATCTATGTAAAACATGAAGGATTGAATCCCTCTGGTTCTTTTAAGGATAGAGGGATGACAGTTGGTGTTACTAAGGCTTTAGAACTAAAAAAGAAAGCAGTAGCATGTGCTTCCACGGGCAACACCGCAGCTTCAATGGCTATGTATGCGGCAAAAGCTGGATTAAAAGCGTACATATTACTTCCAGCTGGAAAAGTCGCATTAGGTAAAGTTGCTCAAGCTTTAATGCACGGAGCAAAGGTTATAGGTATTAAGGGAAACTTCGATACAGCGTTAAAATTAGTAAGAGAAGTTAGCAAAATAGAGAACTTCTACTTATTGAACTCTGTAAATCCATTTAGGCTTGAAGGTCAAAAAACCATTGCTTACGAGATCGTAGATGAGATAGGATTACCAGATAGAGTTGTTCTTCCAATTGGTAACGCTGGAAACATATCTGCTATATACAAAGGATTTAAAGAGTTTAGAGAATTAGGATTAATCGATGATATACCTATGATGACTGGAATTCAAGCTGAAGGAGCTTCACCGATATACAACGCATTTGTAAATCATAAAAATGATATAGAACCTATAAAGAATCCAGAAACGATTGCTACCGCTATAAGGATTGGAAATCCAGTCAACGCAAAGAAGGCTTTAAGAGCTATCTACGATTCAAATGGATACGTTGAAATCGTTAGCGACGATGAGATAATCGAAGCTCAGAGGTTCTTAGCATCAAAAGAGGGAATTGGAGTTGAACCCGCTTCAGCAGCAAGCATTGCCGGATTAAGAAAATTAGTTGAAAAGGGTGTTGTCGAGAGAGATGAAAGAGTTGTTTGCATCGTTACTGGAAACTTATTAAAAGATCCTGAAACAGTCATAAACGTATGCGGTAAACCCATAGAAGTCGATGCAAGCATAGAAGCTATAAGAAGTGTGTTATAATTCCAAAACAATTTTTAAACTTTTCATTAAGTTTGGAACGGTATCAAAATTTTCAATTTCATCGATTTTAATCCACTTGTACTCTGTGTGTTCTTCATTGAGTTTGATTTTTGGAAGTTCTTTTAATTCAACTAAAATTGGTGTTACTACCCATTTTCTGTCTATCTTCTCATCATAGAATTCATACGTTTTACCGATTTTTATTGAAGATATAATTCTATCATCAACACCGATTTCTTCTCTTAACTCTTCAAGGGCTTTCTCCTCTAAACTTTTTACCTCGTCCAAATAACCAGCAACTGTATTCCACTTGCCTTTATAAGTACTAACTCTATCACTTCTTTTAAGTAAAAGGATTTTGTCGTTGTATTTTACAAATACCGTTATAACTGGTGCAATTTTCGATTTCGAATAGTTTATTCTACCATCTGGAAATTTAGGCAACTCCTTTTCGAGTTTTTTAACTATCTCCAATACATCCATAAAAAGTATTCATTTGTGTGTTAATAAAATTCACTCGGTTTACATTTTCGATTTAAATAACGTTAAGTAATTTTAAGCTCCACTCAAGATATAGAGAGTTCCGGTGGTGATGTAACATTGTTGATAAAGTATTTAAATCATCCACAATGTGGTGTCCCTTCTGAAAGCCTCCAAATTTTAATTATAAATCAAGTTAATAACACTACGACTTTGAACAACATAAAGTTTATAAATTAAAAAACTCCAAAATATTTTATGAAACTTAGCAGTGGTTATGTAATAGTTGGAGCTTATGCTGATAAGATTAGGAGAACTTTATTTGCTCAACTAAGAGATAAGATTAAGTCTGGAGAGTTGGATTCAAAAGAAGTTGCGAGAGCTGCAGCAGAACTAAATCGACTACTCTATGAGATATTTGTTAACAGACTTAAAGTTGACAAGGGTGATGTAACGAGAGTTAGAATAGACTACGAAGTTGAAGATGGAACTATAAAATGGGATTTTGGAACACTTGAAGTAGAGGTTTTCAAAAGAGTTCCGAATGAAGAAGTCGCAGAAGTAGTTAGAGAAGCAGTTGAAAAAGCCGAGGAGATAACGACCGCAGAGATTACATATGATGTAGAAGAGGCAGGAAAGACCGAGCTTGGAGATGTTATATACTATGTAAAGCTTGGAGAAGAGTTTGCTGGGGCTTTAATAGTAACTCCGTTGAATGGGGAAGGACTCGTAAGAGGTGCAATAACAAAGCCTACCGCTTTAATAATAGATAAGACAAAAATACCCTATGAAGGCTTGGAAAGCATAAAATCAGAGTTACAAAACCTTATAAAGGTTGGAAGAAATGTTGAAAGTGCTGAAGCGATAAAAGCCGTAAACGAGATAAAGAGCTTGCTTGGAGAAGAAAAAGAAGAATACATTGAGCCAGAGTAGTTACCTCCTCTTACCCTTCCTTTCTTTAGACTTAGGTCTTAAGCCTTTATATCCACACTTCCTACAAGTTTTAGCTTTCATAGGATTCCTTGCATTACATCTCATACATATCTTAACGTTAAACAGTCTTGCTTCCGCCTCTGGAAATCTCGCCATAAAGAAGGTTGAATTTCTGAGTTATTTAAACTTTTCAGCTAAGATCATTTACTCATCGTCAAGTATTCCATTAAGTTAATTCCATTTACAAGTCCAAATCTTCCTTTTCTACAGCTTTTTTCAGAAAATTTTTTGACGTCATCTTTTTTTACACCGTATATTGCAAAAGGAACTGGTTCTGCAACATGAGCCCTAATTTTAACTGGAGTTGGATGATCTGGTAGGAGTAATATTCTTATCTCCTCTAAATCTATTCTGTCAAGAATTTTTCCGACTACCTTTTCATCGTAAATCGATATAGCTTCTATTTTCTTTTCTAAATCACCTTCGTGACTTACTTCATCTATTCCTTCTGTGTGCAAAACCACTAAGTCGTAATCTTTTAAAGCTTTAATACATGCCTTCACTAAACCCTTGTAATTCGTGTCGATATAACCAGTTAAACCTTCAACTTCTATAAAGTCTATTCCCAATCCATTTGCAATACCTTTAAGCAAATCTACTTCTGAGATCATTGCCGCTTTAAGCTTAAACTTTGGAAACTTCGGTATTTTTCCACCACTCCAAAGCCAGATCATGTTCGCCTTATCTGTAACTTCTGGAACGATTTTCTTCGACCAATTCATTAGATATCTAAGTAATTCGGCAAGTTCTTTGTCTTTTGGTAAGTATTCGTGGATTTTTTTGCCTTGTATGTCATGCGGTGGAAAAGTCTTGACTTTATCTTCAAAATCCTTATTTAAAACCATTAGATTTCTGTAACTCTTACCAGCATAAAACTTGACAAAGTCGTATTCAACGTTCTCATTTAATTCCTTTATGACTTTTCTCGCTTCTTCATCGCTTATCCTTCCCGCAGAGTAGTCAACCATGATATCTCTTTCAACCCTTACGAGATTGCACCTAAAAATTATTTTACCAGATATACCTTTCGCTAAAGCTTCAATTGGACCTCTTCCAGTGTAGTACTTTTTTACGTCTATTCCCAGTATTGTCAGATTTGCTACATCACTCCCAGCTTCAAAACCCTTTGGAATAGTTTCAGCAATTCCACATGAACCTTCCTCAGCTATGAAATCCATGTTTTCAGTATCTGCAACTTCAAGCGGTGTTTTGTTACCAAGTTCTTCGATTTCCCAATCAGCCATTCCATCTGGGATTAGAATTAAATACTTCATAGTAGCTCACCACAGCTAAATATCAAAGTCAAATCGATTTCAAAGGCTGCGACTGGCGTATTTATATCAAACCTTTCAAGGACTTCTGGATGTATTTCACCAAAAACACCTACTTTCTTTCCATCAATTACTATATCCGCTCTTCTTCCATCTATAAACGCTTCATCAGTTGAAGGTCTAGCTTCCCAGCTTAAATTCAACTCTCGCATTAGAGCTTGAACGTAACTCCTAATTTCCGCAAAATTTGCCCTCGAATGGGTAACACATCCAGCAACTCTTAATCTATTCATGCAGTTAACTACAACATCCCCTACTTCGAAAACCTTCTGTGGCATTTCGTAGTGCTTATTGTAAGATAATAGCTCTAAGAGCTTTGGAAGCAAATCCGTTCTTACTATTGTGTGCTCAGTAGTTAGCGGATGCATTAACGGAACGTAATCTCTCCAAGGCTCACCTTTCCTTCGCATGAATTCGAACATGACCTTTTCATTAGTCAAAGTAAAAGTTATAACTTCGAGAAATCCTAAACCAATCATGATCTCCCTTACGATGTCTCTAATCCTATTCCACGGATGTTCCTCGCCTATAGTATTTGTTTGAGGATATTCTGGGGATATCCTATCGTATCCGTAACCTATAGCGATATCTTCGATTACATCCCACTCATGCATGATATCCGCTCTATAAGGTGGAATGTAAACCCTAATAAAATCGTTAAACACTTCACAACCGAATCTCATCTTTTCCAGTGCATCTTTGATTTCTTCATCACTGAGCTTAAATCCAAGAAGTGAAAATATCTCTTCTTTCTTTACATCCATAGTTCTAACATCAAGCTTTGGCGTAATTTCCGTTTTTTCTGGATATATTACCTCCACAAGCTCAATTCTTCCACCTCTATCTGCAAGCATCGTTGCCAAGATGTTCATAGCCTTATCCACGTATTCATCAAAACCAGTAACATCGATAAACAAATCAGTCGTTCTTTCTGTAACTCTAGTCTTTTCAGCGTTTATTATTGGAGGAAACGAAATGGCTTCATTCTTTGCATCTATTATCATTGGAAATCTATCCTTTCCAGCTAATATAAATCCGTATTCCTTTCCCTTTGGATGATCTTTTAGTATTTCCTTAACGCTCATTGGTTTATCAAAATCGAGGGGAACAAATGTAAAGCTTGAATCTACTGCAGTATATCTCAATGGAAAGTAAACCTTACTGAGATCGTGAACGCCTATAGCCATTCTACGTCTATTTCTTCCGATAGTCCAGTGTAAATCCTCTTGAACTTCCATAAGACTCCTTATAACTTCATCACTCATCTCCAAGCCTTTAACGACGCATCCCGCAATGCGAGGTCTAACAGATAAAACGCTTTTATCAACGTAAATCTTCCAATCCGCTTTGTAAGTCTTGTATTCCTTTAATCCCTTTTCTATTCCTAAAAATCCCCTTAAAGCCCTTGCAACTCCTTCTACACTGTATAAATCTGGTCTATTTGGAAAGAATTCAACGTCTATATGATCTTCTTCAACTCTTTCTATATCACAGCCGATCATTGGAAGTTTTTTCAATATGGTTTCTCTGTCAGCACCAACAAGCCTCTCAAGTTCATCCCAGTATAGCGTTATAACTGGCATCGCTTTAAGTTTGCTGAATTGTATATATCTTTAATTGGGTGGAGGTATTTATAAGATCACGATTAAATGAAATATATGAAAAAGAGAACTAAGGTTTCGGCTCATCTGATAAGTAGTATTAGCGGTGTACTTTCTGAGGGAGAAAATATAACCGTCGCTGGTAGGATTATGTATTACGATGACTATAAAAAGACATGGAAGCCGATAGGTGGCTTATTGAAAATTATGTTAAACGATAAAGAGATCAGAAAGATTAAATCCGATAAAAGCGGTTTTAAGTTTTCAATACGAGTTCCTTCTGAAGGAAAGCACAAGTTAGAGATAAGGTTTATTGGAGATGAGGAGCATGAGCCTTACTGCAAAGTGCTAAGATTTCAAGTTCTAAACAAGAATTACAAGAAGATGTTAATGAAGTTTTTAAGCGTAGCATACTTTTTCATGGGTATAACGTATCTGGCACTGTTTCTAACGTTAGTTCTGATGATTTTATTTATTTAAGAATTGAATAAGTCTTAAATACACAGTCGATTTCCAAATTTAGGGGTTAAAATGGGTTGGAAATCTCACGGATTTAGGTTCAAATCTGGAAGAAAACTCAGAAAGAAAATTAGGGAAAAAGGTATTAAAATTAGAAAATTCCTTCAGGAGTTTGAAATAGGACAAAGAGTCCATATAGATATTGAACCTTCATCTCATAAGGGTATGCCACATCCTAGATTTCAGGGTAGAACTGGCGTAGTAATAGGACGAAGAGGGAGAGCGTACATAGTTCAAATCAGGGATGGAGGGAAAGTTAAAACTTTATTTGTAAGACCAGAGCATCTAAAACCTCAGAGTGGTTGAGATGTTCAAAGAGGTTAAAGAGTTTGAATACATAACGATTTCTGAAGCAAGAGAGATAATGGAAAGAATAGCAGAGAAGAGAAGAGAAGAAGCAGAACTACTATTTGAAACAAGGAGAGCTTTAAGACATTTGAGGAAATTCTCAAAGCTTCCAGCAGATAAGGCGAGAAAACTTGTAGAGGAACTCTTAAAACTACCTCAAGTTGGAAAAAAGGAGCTAGCAGTTAAATTAGTCGATATAATGCCAAGGATTCCAGATGAGGTTAGAATAATATACGCTAAGGAGAGATTTAATTTAACACCAGAGCAAATCGATGAGATTCTCGAAATAATAGATAGATATAGGGAAGAATAAGAATTAAATAGATTTTGCAATATTTCATAAAAATGAAGGGAGTTGCAAATATGGAAAAGCCTAAGAAAGATAAAGAGAAATTTGAAGATTATGCATACGTTCTCGATTTTATGCCGTATGGTCATCCGGATGATAGGAGACCGATTCACAAAAGAGAACCACTAGCTCAAGTGGTTGGAGAGAGGTATTTCACTTTACTTGAAGTAAGCGTAAAAAAAGATGCTTCTCCACTTGTTATGGATAGGGTTTACATAGGTAAAGGAGAAAGAGATGTAGTTAATAGAGTTAAGAGAAAACTGAGATATAATGACCTAACTCCAGCTGCAAAAGCAGAATTACCATACGTTTTGGAATATATAGTAAAGCAAAACGAGCAGAGGTTTGTTGACTTTTTCAACAAAGCAGAGCCGATTACAACTAAACTCCATCAGCTTGAGTTGCTGCCAGGTATAGGTAAGAAGATTATGTGGGCTATTATAGATGAAAGAAAAAAAGAGCCATTTAAGAGTTTTGAGGATATATCCAACAGAGTTAAAGGTATTCAGCATCCAGAAAAGTTGATAGTTAAAAGGATAATTTACGAACTACAAAATCCACAGACTAAGTACAAGCTCTTTACGATCTAAATGTTAATATACTTTGTTTTTGTCATGTATTTATGATCGGTGAAATAACTACGTTTTTCGGCTTAAAGGTGTATACGGACGAGGGAAGATATATCGGAAGGATTGAAGACGTGGTAATAGATCCAGATATGAAAGTCGTAAGAGGCTTAGCTGTTGTCGAATACAATAAGGACATAATAGAATCAAATGCTAAGGGTGTAATAATTCCGTATAGAATTGTCAAAGCTGTAGGAGATATTGTTATAATTCGTGATGTTTTTAAAAAGAGGGCAATGGAAAACGTTTAATATAATCTATTAGACTCCTACTGTGGATGATATATGCGAGATCTGTGGAAAAAGAGCGGAGTATACGTGTAGATACTGTGGTGGTAGATTTTGTAGCGAGCACATATCTCCCGTAGATCACGACTGTCCCGTATTTTGGAACGTTCCAGTTAGAGTAAAAAGAAAGCGTGTTCCATCAATTAACCTTTCTAAAATTTTAAGCTATGGCGCTAATAACATTGTAATAGGAATATGTACGATTTTATTCCTTATATCTATTCCATTTCCATTAGTTATGGTCAGATACCTTGCATTAGATCCAATATATTTCATAGTAATGCCATGGCAACTCGTTACGAGTATGTTTCTGCATGTAGACTTTTGGCACTACTTTGTGAACATGTTTGTTCTATTCTTCTTTGGAACAGAACTTGAAAGAAGAGTAGGTAGTGTAAAATACTTAAAAATTTTTCTACTCTCTGGCTTAGCTGGAAATCTTGCATACATCTTATACGCATATGCCTTAAATCAATTTGCTCCAGCTTTAGGTGCGTCTGCTGCAATATTTGGAGTTATGGGTTGCTTAGCAATAATAGCTCCAGAAATCAGAGTTTTTATATTTCCTTTCCCTATACCGATTAGTATAAGGATGGCTTTAATCCTATTTGCACTCTACGACTTAGTACTTCTACCATTCTCGTATAAAACCGGTGTAGCACACGTAGCACATCTTGCTGGGTTGCTGTCTGGCATTTACTACGGAAGAAGGCTCAGATGGAGGAGATATTATTATTAAGCCAATAGTTTGGAAAGAAAAGGAGAGGTTAAACGATGAAATAGTAGACTGCACAACCGTGATACTCAGAACTATCGGCTGCTATTGGAACTCATGTCTCATGTGTGGTTACAAAAGAGATGCGTATCCAGCTACTGAAAAGGAGTTAATAGAGCAAGTAGATTACGCTTTATCCAAGCCTACACCAGTTGTTAAGATTTTCACTTCAGGAAGCTTTTTCGATGAGAGAGAGGTAAGTCCAAAAGTCAGAGAGTACATTATAAAAAAGGTTGAAGATTTAGGCGTTGAGAAGTTAATCGTTGAGAGTAGACCCGAGTTTATAACTGAGAAGAGATTAATGGACTTTAAAGGGATAAATTTAGAAGTGGGAATAGGATTGGAAACTGCAAACGATTTTATAAGGGAATACTGTATAAACAAGGGATTTGGGTTTAAAGATTTTGAAAGGGCTTCGAAGCTATTGAAGTCTTATGGATTTAGAGTTAAAGCCTATTTATTATTAAAACCACCGTTTTTGTCTGAGAGGGAAGCGATAGAAGATGTAATCACATCCACAGAGAAAATCAAGGATTTAGTTGACGTAGTTTCTATTAATCCAACAAACGTTCAAAAGGATACATTTGTAGAAAGACTTTGGAAAAAGGGGCTATATAGACCTCCGTGGCTTTGGTCTGCTGTGGAAGTTCTTAAGAGAATCGAGATTGATGCGATATGTGATCCAGTTGCAGCGGGAAAGATTAGAGGGCCCCACAACTGTGGTAAATGCGATAGAATCGTTGCGAAAGCGATAAGAGATTATTCGCTATTTCAAGATAAAACGGTGTTTGAAAGTTTAAACTGCGATTGTATTGCAAAATGGAGGAGAACCATAGAACTTGAGGATTATACGAGAATACCTCTTTTCAAATGACATCTTTTATATGCTATAGATACGTAATCAATGTATGGGAAGAGCTTGGAAATTTGGAGACGATATAGATACAGATGTAATAATTCAAGGAAAATATCTCGTCATAAACGATGAAAAAGAGTTAGCTAAGCATGTATTTGAAAATATAAGGCCAGAATTTGCGAAAGATGTAAGAAAAGGCGATTTCGTTGTTGCTGGAGAGAACTTTGGATGTGGTAGTAGCAGAGAACATGCGGTAATAGCTTTAAAGGCTACTGGAATTGAAGCAGTAATAGCTAAATCGTATGCAAGGATTTTCTTCAGAAATGCGATAAATACTGGTTTAAAGGTTTTGGAGTGTAAAGAAACGGATAAGATTGATGATGGAGATGAAATAGAAGTCGATTACAGTAGAAACGTCGTAATTAATAAAACTAAGGAAGAGGAGTACAAGATAAATCCAATACCTGAGTTCTTAAAGGAAATAATTGAAAGTGGCGGTTTAATAAATTATTGCAAGAAGTTAATAAGTTAATTTATTTTATTTTAGTGATAAAAATTTCAAATTAACATCGTTGATTTAAATTGGATACAATGTTGTGTCACGACCTAAAGATAAAGTTGTTAAGATTTTAAAGATCTTGAAATATAAAATTAGTCATAATCAGCAGAATCAACGCATAGTTTAGAAATTTAAATAACAAAACTGTTAAAGCTATGTAAGAGATCGAAATATATGAAAAAAGTGGTTGTTA
>CAZFII010000004.1:0-21440 GCA_964518925.1 uncultured archaeon | reverse complement strand
CTTAATGCTAAATTTTCTTCCAATTTCTTTCTCATATAACTTAGATTTTCTCCTATATGCGGATACTAGTAATGTTCCAGAGCCACATGCAGGATCTAAAATTGTCTCATTCCACTTATCAATACATAATCCAGCTAAAATTTCTCCAGCTACTGGTTTAGTATAAAACGTTGCGAGAATTTTTCTTGTTTCAAATGGTAGAGACTCATGATATACTCTTCCAATTAGATCATGCCTTATTGATTCCACTCTAACACCCTTTACAGCTTCTATAACTTTTTTAATTTCATCTACGATTGTTTTAACATCTGGAAGCTTTGAGACTATATAAACAGAATAAACAGCTTTATAGTTTATATTAATGATTTTATCAAAGTATTCTTTCAAATCATAAACAGAATTTATCTTTTCCTCATCAAGTACGGGTACTTTTTTAGTTAATGAGGAATAAACATGATAAAATAGAATTTGATTTACAAGTAGATAAGATGCTAAATCAATTGCAACTGGTCGTATTTCCTCCTCTTTCCTTTCAGAAAGGGCTAGAAACAAATCAAATCTTCCAACAACAGTATTTATTAAATCGTTGATAGATGTCCCAAAGAAATCTCTCAAGATACTTGAGATTGATATAATTGCATCTCTTATTGTGTCAATAGCTAAATCGAGTGAGATAGATTTTTCTTTATTCCTCAGATAGTTATCTAATTTCTTCTTAAATTCTTCAAATAGCTCTTTTACTTTGATTTTTTCTGGAAACTTATCTGTCCAAAAATCAGTCAAAACAACTACGTTACATTTACTTTCTAAAGCTATGGTTTCTAAAACATTTGGCTCAAAACTAATTGGACTTCTTACTTCTGCTGGATATTCAATAACTATAAATCCCTGAGCATTTAAACTTTTAGAATATCTCCAGGCTTGGGCAATTCCTTCAAACAATTTTTTCCACTTAGTTTTTGGATCTTCAATTTTTATCTCAATAATAAATTTTAGTGAATCATAAATACATTCTATATCCAAATAACCTTTGTCACTCTTAATTTCTTGAATACTTTTAAAGCCCATTTCATTTAGGAATTTTGAAATGTATGGATAGTATGTCCTTTCTGTAGCCTTCATTTAGTATCACTTATGCTTGAGTTTTATTTACTTTTTACTTGATTTCCACAGTAGGAATAAGTTAGTGATTTTATATTATACAATGATCTAACTCTTAACATACTTTTTCTGTTTTGATCATTGAAAACGTTAAAGATTTCGCTACTTTCTTTGGCTTACCAATCAACTCAATTGAACCGTTTGTCATAATACCAACTCTATCACCTAAGGCTATCGCTTCTTCAAAGTTGTGAGTTACATGAATAGCGGTAAATTCAAGTTCTTTCCTCCACTTCTTCATCTCTTCTATCAGCTTCGATCTTATCTGATAATCTAAATTTGAAAACGGTTCATCTAGTAACAGAAGCTTAGGTTTTATAGCTAAAGCCCTAGCTATCGCAACTCTCTGCTTTTCGCCTCCACTTAAGGTTTTAGGTTTTCTTTTGAGTATGTGCACTATTCCAAGTATTTCAGCAAGCTCTTTAACGGTTTTTTCTATTTCAGATTTGTTGATTCTTCTAATCTTTAGGCCGAATGCTATATTATCGTAAACGCTTAAATGTGGAAATAAAGCGTATTCCTGTGGTATATATGCTATTCCTCTTTTTTCTGGTGGAATTTCAGTTATATCTTCCCCGTTTAAGTATATCCTTCCTCTATCTGGTTTATAGATTCCAGCAATCGTTTCGAGTAAAAGAGTCTTTCCAGCTCCACTGTGCCCCATTACAATAAAGTATTCTCCTTTTTTAACTTCAAAGCTTATATCCTTTAGTTTAAAGCCTTTCCAGTCTTTACACACTTTTTCAAGTCTCAGCATTCGAGAACCTCCATAAGAGGAATCTTAAGAATGCAAACAGACCTAAACTCAAAGTTATAAGTATAACTGCAATAGGCATCGAATACCTCAGTCCGTAATTTTCGAAGTAATCTAAGACGAGAATCTGGGCAGTCTTTGGGTAATAGGCTACGATAAGTAAAGCTCCAACTTCACTCATAGCCCTTGCCCAAGTCATTATAGCTCCACTTAGTATTGAAGGAAAAGCTAAAGGTAAACTAATGCTGAAAAACGTTCTAAGCTTTCCAGCTCCCAAAGTTCTTGCAACGTTCTCCAAGTTTACATCAACAGCTAAAAATCCATCTCTTGCAGAGTTAATCGTAAAAGATGCAGAAACGAAGAGCATTGCGGAAATAATTCCTAAGTAATTGTCAAGGATAGCATCTGAAAACGTTACAAGTAGCATTATTCCTACAACCGAATGTGGTATAACAACTGGGACATCAACTATCCCTTGCACAAAACTCTTGTACTTAAAGTCTTTTCTCGCTAAAATGTAACCCAACGGAACTCCAAAGATTAGTGAAATTAAAGCTGTAGCAGTTGCTGTTAGAATAGAGTTTTTCAATGCATTTAGAACGATATCATCTTGTAGAGTTTGAATGAGAATCTCAAAATCTAAGCACTGCTTTACTATTAAGAAGAAAATCGGCAAAATTATGTAAATTAACAAGAAAGATCCTAGGAAAATGAAGAAGATATCCGTATAGTCCCTCTTCATAAAACGTAATCCTTTAGTTTTTCTGGAACGTTACCAAACGCTATTGGCTTATCTAAAAACTCTTGATGGTTCTTTGTGAAAATTCTTCTACCTTCACTTAATAGATATGCAACGTATTCTTCAGCGATTTTCTTGTTCTTGGAGTTCTTTGGAATTGTTATGCCATATACTATTGGTTTAGCTCTTATAACTTTTTGAACAAATGTATCATTTTCCTTTTTCCAGATATTGATTCTAACTTTTCCATACCAATCTTTGAGAGAAAAGTTCTTTAAGTTTATCTCATCTGGTAACTCGACAAATCTTAGTTTGTGTTGCATTGCAACACTTTTATATTCGAATGCGTAATCTATGCTGCCGCTTTCAAGTAAGGCTATCAAATCTACACTCTTATCCCTTATGACGATTTTTCCATCTGTTTTGATATCCTTTGGCGTAAGTATCTCGGTTCCATTGCATCTTATATTTGTATGAGCTTCAATTAAGTTGTAGAATACAGATTTACCGTAGTACAGATCTGCAAGCTTTAAAGCCATAACGCTTCTGTATCCACAGGGGTCGATGTTTGGATTTGAGAATCCAAATTTAACGTCCGATCTGTTCAAAATCTCGAACCAGTTTTTTGAGTTTATCTCGTTTGAATACTTACTGCTATCTGTATAGCATAATACAAGCTCATTCCCCGCAAAAGCTATGTAGAAATCTGCATATTTGGGATACATAAACTTGGGGATTAAAGTGTAATCTGCTACAGCTAGCACATCTGCTTTTCTTCCCAAATCTGTGATTTTACGGATTGCTATTACACTTCCGCTTGGTTCAAGTTTTATATTTACATCGTAACCCTTAATCTTCATGTATTCTTTAAATTCCTTGTTCAAATCGCTAAGCGGGATTGAAAGAGAACCTGCACAAAATATCGTCAATGAAGTTTTGTTTAATTCTTTTTCTTGCTGAACACAGCCACAGATCAAAGCTGTAACCAATAAGCACGAAATCAAAACGCGTTTCATTTCACCACCGTTATGTACAAACAAATATAACGGTATTTAAATCTTGCCTTTTTGTTCAGAAAATTTAAAAGATCGTATCAGCTAATCTTCTTTGTGCTTATAGCAGTGTCAGTATACGGTAAAGACAAACCGGGAATTGTGCATAGTATTGCTAACGTTTTAGCTGAAAACAATATAAACATCGTGGACATAGAGCAGACAGTTTTACAAGGTATGTTTACTATGTTTTTAGTAGCAGATACGAGTAAAGCTACTACTAGCTTCGAGGAAATAAAAAAGAAACTAGAAAACGTTGCGAGAAAAATCGACGTCGCTGTCAGTGTTTCGCAATTCGAAGGAAAGCACGCTGGAGAAAAAAACTTGTACGTTGTAACCGTTTTAGGAAAGGACAGAGTAGGTATTGTTAGAGATGTAACATCTGTATTTTTAGAGTTTGGAATAAACATAGAGAAAACAAGCTTAACCGCAAGGGACAATTTGATATCTATTGAATTCGTAATTGACATCGGTAAAACCAACCCAGAAGAAGTCAAGAGAAGGCTAAGGTTAGAAGCTGAAAGACTTGGATTGGATATAGTGTTTCAGCCGTACTCAACTTTCAAAAGAGATAAAAGGTTAATAGTTTTCGATATGGATTCAACGCTTGTAGATGCAGAAATAATCGATGAACTTGCAAAGGAGGCAGGAGTTGAAAGAGAAGTTAAAGAGTTAACAGAAAAGGCTATGAAGGGCGAAATAAGCTTTAAAGAGGCGTTAGAAGAGAGAGTTAAGCTTTTAAAAGGATTACCAGCTGAAGTACTTGAAAAGATTTATTCAAAGATTAAGCTTACAAACGGTGCAAAAGAGCTTATAAAGAGCTTAAAAGATGCTGGCTATAAAATAGCTGTCATAAGTGGTGGATTCAGTTATTTCACGAATAGGTTAAAAGAAGAGTTGGGCTTAGATTACGCATTTGGTAACGAATTAGAAATAATAGATGGAAAATTGACAGGTAGATTAAAGGGGAGAATCATCGATGCCGAAGAAAAGGCGAGAATTGTTGAAGAGATCGCAAAAAAGGAAGGGATAAAACTTGAAGATGTCGTAGCAATAGGAGATGGCGCAAACGATAAAATCATGATCGAAAAGGCGGGATTGGGTATAGCCTTTAACGCAAAAGAGGCTTTAAAAGAAGTTGCAGATGGAAGTATATCAAAGGAGAATTTAATAGGACTTGCAAGCATTTTAAAGCTACCAAGCGAGTTTAAAAAGAGATGTAACATCTAATCTTCTGTTTAGTGCGGAAAGCATAAATATTCAATATTTAAAGCTTCCGCTTTAAGTTAACACGATTTCAACAAAAAAGGGAATTGTTAAATATGGGCATGTTGTAGCTTAAAAAAACTTTGGTGATACAATGGTGGAAGTTGTGTTGATAACAGGTAGAACTCTTGATCAGGGTGCAACTGTAGAAGAGAAGTTAACGGAAGAATACTTTAAAGCTGTTAGCTACGTTGAATTAAGTGAAGAAGACTTCAACGCTTTAAATCTGCAAGAAGGTGATAGAGTTAAAGTTAAAACGGATTTTGGAGAAGTAGTTGTATTTGCTAAGAAATCGAACCTACCAAAGGGTTTAGCTTTCATTCCAATGGGACCTTACGCAAATCAAGTAATAGATCCAGCGACGGATGGAACTGGAATGCCGCAGTATAAGGGTGTTAAAGCCGTGATTGAAAAAACCGATGAGAATGTTAAGAGTGTTAAAGAGCTTTTGGAGGCGATATAAATGGAGGTAAACGTTGTTTGCACTTTTTGTGGTAGTGTGTGTGATGATGGAATTTTCGATACGGAGAAGTTTAGGACTAAAAGACTATGTAAACTTGGAAGTAGCAAGTTTTCAAAGAAGGAAAGGATAAAATCTCCAATGATAGATGGGAAGGAGGTAAGCTATGAAGAAGCAATAGCGAAAGCAGCAGAAATCCTCGTAAACGCTAAGAGACCCCTTTTATACGGATGGGCTTCAACAGTCAATGAAGCTATAAGACTTGGAATAATCTTAACTGAAAAAGTTAGAGGTGTTTACGATCAGTGTGCGAGTGTTTGTCATGCACCTAGCATCTTAGCAGTCATTGAGGAAGGTTTACCAGCTGGAACACTTGGAAGCATAAAGAACAGAGCAGATGTGGTTGTCTTCTGGGGATGTAACCCAATGGAAGCACATCCAAGGCATGGAATGAGATATTCGATTTCTGCAAAGGGATTACTCGTTAAAGATAGAAAGGAAAGAAAAGTTATCGTAGTTGATGTAAGAGAAACTAGGACTGCTAGGCAAGCAGATTTGTTTGTTCAAGTAAAGCCCGGATACGACTACTTAGTTTTCTCGGCTTTAAGAGCGATAATTTCGGGAAACGCTGATGTTGTGCCGGATGAGGTTGGAGGAGTAAGCAAGGATAAGTTAATTGAACTTGCAGATATCATGAAAAATGCTAAGTACGGGGCAATTCTCTACGGCTTAGGACTAACTCAATCGAGAGGAAGAGATAGAAACGTTGAAAACGCCATAAAGTTGATCCAGCTACTCAACAGATACACAAGATGGGTTATCTTACCTATGAGAGGACACTACAACGTTACTGGAGCTGGAGAAGTTCCAGCATGGGAATGTGGTTATCAGTATGCAATAGACTTCAGCAGAGGCTATCCAAGGTTTTATCCAAATGAGTTTTCAGCAGTAGAAGTTCTTAAGAGGGGAGATTGCGATGCTGCCTTGATAATCGCTTCAGATCCAGTAGCACACTTCCCAAAGGAGGCTGTTAAAAAACTTAAGGAAATTCCAGTGATACAGATCGATCCTTTCCCGAACATGACGACTTTGGTTGCAAACGTTGTTATACCTTCTGCTATTTACGGATTAGAAGCTGAAGGGACTGCTTATAGAATGGATGTTATTCCAATAAGGGTTAAGAAGATCATCGATACAGAATACTGGAGCGATGAGAAGATTCTTGAGGAATTGCTTAAGAAGGTTGAAGAGTTGATGGGGTGATGTATTATGATGTTACATATAAAGAATGGTATTGTTATAGACCCGAAGAATAAGGTAATCAAGGAGAAAATGGACATATTTGTCAAAGATGGAAAAATAGTAGAAGAGAGTGAGATAAAAAAGGATGAGTGCAAAGTAATCGATGCAACTAACAAACTCGTCGTAGCTGGCGGAGTAGACATGCATGCACACATAGCTGGAAGCAAGATAAACACTGGAAGATCTATGCGTCCAGAAGAAATGCGTCCCGTGAGATCAAAAGCCAATAAGTTTAGAGCTACGGTAGGAAGAACGCTTTTAACTGCACCAGCAATAGGTTACGAATACGCTAAGATGGGATACACAACAGCATTTGAAGCTGCTCAACCTCCAATCGGTGCATTGCACACTCATGAAGAACTAGATTCAATTCCGATGGTTGATAAAGCTGCTTTACCAGTATTTGGTAATTGGCATTTCGTTTTGAAGTACGTTGCAGAAAAAGACTTAGAAAAGTTAAAGACTTTTATAGCTTGGGCTCTTGAAAGAACAAAGGGGTACGGTGTTAAAGTTGTAAATCCCGGTGGTGTTGAAGCTTGGATGTATGGAAAGAACTGTAGAAATCTCGACGATGAAGTTCCGGGATTTAACATTACGCCGAGAGAAATAATAACCTCACTCATAAAAGCTGTTGAGGAATTAAGGCTTACACATTGCACGCATATACACTGCAACAACTTGGGAAATCCAGGAAACTATCAGACGACAATTGAAACTATAAAACTTGCAAGCGGATTCAAAAACGATAAGAGGCCAGTTTTACACGTAACGCATGTTCAATTCAACGCATATGCTGGAACAACTTGGAGAGATGCTAAAAGCGGTGCTGAGGAGATTGCAAAAGTCGTGAACAAGATGGATAACGTGACGATTGACATGGGTCAACCAATATTCGGAACTGCTACCGCTATGACTGGTGATGCTCCATTCCAGTTTACTCTACATAGACTACTTGGAGCTAAGTGGAGCAATAAAGACAGTGAAGTTGAAGGTGGAGCTGGTATCGTGCCTTTAGTATATCTACCTAAGAATCCAGTTCACGCACTTCAATGGGCGATTGGACTTGAATTAGGACTACTGATTGATAGCGATAAAGTCGTTATTACTACTGATTATCCAAACGGCGGGCCATTCACGGAGTATCCATACATAATGGCAATGCTGATGAGTAAGAAGATGAGGGAAAAAGAGCTTGAAAGGGTTAGTCCATATGTACAAAAAGCTACAAGTCTGCCAGCAATAGATACAGAAAAAACACTTGAAGAAGTTATCCACATGACGAGAGATCTACCAGCTAAGATCTTAGGCTTAGAGAACAAGGGACATCTTGGAGTTGGAGCTGATGCAGACATAGCGATATACGACATAAATCCACTTGAAATCGATCCATCTAATGACTACGAATTGATAAACAAAGCGTTTAGGAGAGCGATGTATACGATTAAAGGTGGTGAAATCATAGTTAAGGATGGAGAGCTTGTCAAGGAAGTTTGGGGTAAAACTTATTGGGTTGATGTAAGGGGTAAAGTTGAACTCGAAGCAATAAAAGCAGACTTAGAAGATTACTTCAAGTACTACAGCGTTGAACTCCAGAACTACGGAGTAGAGGAAAGATGGATAAGAATGCCAGAAAGGATAGTATTGTAAGGAGGTGATAAAATGCTCATTTTAAAGCCTAAGGTTGATTTTGTCGTAAACGTTGAAGCTGAAATTACACCAGAGCTTGCTACGAAAGATTTAGAAGAGATAAAGAAGTTCAAGGTTTACTACGGCAAGGAAGAAGTTGAACTCGAAAAACTGTTCGAAATCTCTAAGCAAGGTAATGAAAAGAAAATAGTTTTAGAAGGAGATTTCAGCAAGGTCAAATGGATCGGTTACAAAATGGAAGATGGAGAAATAGTTGTCAAAGGTAACGTTGGAAGCCATTGCGGAGCTTGCATGAAAGGTGGAAAGATAGTAGTTGAAGGAAACGCTGACGATTGGCTTGGAGCTGAGATGAGCGGTGGTGAAATTGTTGTCAAGGGTAACGCTGGAAATCTAATCGGTTGTCCTTACCATGGCGATACAACTGGGATGACTGGTGGTAAAATCGTTATTGAAGGTAACGCTGGAAACTACATTGGAGAAAGGATGAATGGTGGAGAAATAGAGATAAAAGGTAATGCTGGAGATTTCATAGGAACAGAGATGAGAAATGGAAAAATAGTAATCCATGGCTCATGCGGATTCGTTGGTGGAGATATGAGAGGTGGAGAAATACTAATCGGTGGAGACTTTGAAATTGTTCCAAGCTTCAAAAAGACTGAAGACGGTTACGTTGGAGACTTAAACGTAAAAGGAGAAGGAGTTGTTAAGAAACTTCAGTAAACTCTTTTCCTTCTTTTAATATCATCAGGTAAAGTAAGTAGTTAAGCTTGTTTAGCCATTCAACAAAAAGCTCAGAAACTATGCCTTCTCTGTGAAGTGAAACTGCAACTCTTTCAGCTCTTCTTACGACAGTTCTTGCAACACTTAAAAGGGCTGTAGCTTCATCTTTTTCAAGTATTACAAATCTTCTCGGCTTATTTACGGAGTTTTCGAACTTTTTGACTAAGTCAATTAGCCATTTGTATTCCTCCTCTCCAATTTTAAATTCGTTTGAAGCTATTTCTGCTCCGAGTTTGAAAATCATCTTTTGTATCTCTTGTAAAGTCTCTTTTACATCTCTATCCCTTGCAAAAACCTTTGCCAATCCTATGAATGCATTTGCTTCATCGAGCGTTCCTACACCCCAAGCAATCTTTGAATCCTTGCTAATCCTTCTACCGTCTAATAAACTCGTTTTTGTTGGATCTTTCTTCATGCTCCCATGAGCCTCCTTACTATTTCCTCTGCAGCGGTATGTGGATCTATTTCGTTGTTCAAGATCCTTTGAATTATTTCGTTGTAATCCATTTTAGAGCTGACAACTCTCTTTACTTCTTCCATTATAAGTTCAAATAGTTCCCTCTTTATCCTCATTTCCCTCTTCTCTTTGAGCATACAACTCTCTTTTAAGTATTTGTAGTGTTTTTCTATAGCATCTGCAAGCTCCTTAATCCCTTCACCTTTTTCGGCAATTGTCTTTATTATTGGCGGTTTCCATCCGTTAGTTTTACTGTTAAAGACCTTTCCACTTACGAGTTTCCCACCTCTCGCATGCGTTAGTTGAACTTGCTTAGCAAATTCTTCATTCATCTCAAGCATAGCTCTCAACCAATCAACGGTTTTGTCTGCACCTTCTAGATCTGCTTTATTTACTACGTATATGTCTCCTATTTCAAGTATTCCAGCCTTGTTTATCTGTACATCATCGCCAACTTCTGGCATCAGTATTACAATCGATGTATCCGCAACTTCTACAATGTCTACTTCACTCTGACCAGCTCCAACGGTTTCGACAAATATTATGTCAAATCCATATGCATCCATTAATCTCACAACATCCCCAGTTCTCGCTGCTAGTCCACCAGCTCTGCCTCTAGAACTCATACTTCTAAAGAATACACCAGAATCAACCCATAAATTCTTGTTTACATCGAATCCGTCCATTCTAAGTCTATCTCCAAGTAAAGCACCACCAGTAAAAGGTGAACCCGGGTCTACTGCAACAATTCCTACGGTTTTCCCCCTCTTTCTGAATTCCATTGTTAACTTACTAACAATCGTACTCTTTCCAACACCGGGAAATCCAGTTAACCCAACTATATGAGCTTTTCCAGTTCTTTTATGGATTCTTCTAAGAATCTCTCTTCCCTCTGGATAATCGTTCTCAACGTATGTAATAGCCCTTGCTAAAGCCCTTCTGTTACCACTTAATATTCCATTAACTAATTCCTCAACATCCTCTTCATCGTAGTTCATTATTCATTCACCTTCGCTTTTGCAGCTTTTTTCTTCTTTGGTACGTTTTCCTTAATGTAGTTTATTATCTTTTCAATAGGTGTACCCGGAATAAAAACTTCATCGACACCCATCTTCTTTAGCTCTGGAACATCATCCGTAGGAATAATTCCACCAACGAGTATTAGCATCTCATCTGGATTTCCACCGAATTCTCGTATGTATTTTATAACTTTTGGAACTAGAGTCATATGTGCTCCACTTAACAAGCTTATGCCCACTACATCTACATCCTCATCAACTGCAGCTCTTGCAACTTCTTCTGGAGTCCTATGCAATCCAGTGTATATCACTTCGAATCCAGCATCTCTTAAGAACCTTGCAACTACTTTTGCACCTCTGTCATGTCCGTCAAGCCCAACTTTAGCTATTAAAACCCTTATCTTCTTTTCAGCCATGTTACCACCAAAAAATTAAAAATTTTAAATTATAATTGGTTTTGTATAAGTTCCGTATACCTCCTTTAGCACGCCCATTATCTCTCCAATCGTTGCATAGTTTCTGACAGCTTCGAGAATTGGTGGCATTACGTTTTCATCGTTTTCTGCAGCATTTCTAAGCCATTCTAGAGCTTCTTTAACTGCATCGTTGTCTCTTTCAGCTTTAACCTTTCTTAACCTCTCAATCTGTTTCCTCTGGACTTCTGGATCTACTTTAAGTATCGGAATCTTGAGTTCCTCTTCAATCGTGAACTTGTTTACACCAACAACTATCCTCTTTCCTTCCTCTATTTCTTTCTGATACCTTGCTGCTGAATTCGTTATCTCCTTCACGAAATACCCGGTCTCTATTCCCTTTAAGACTCCTCTGAGCATGCTTCCTTCACCCATCTTTCTTATCTCTTCGATGTACTTCCATGCAAGCTTCTCCATCTTATCTGTAAGCCATTCAACGTAGTAACTTCCAGCGAGTGGATCGATTACGTTTGGAATTCCGGTTTCGTAGGCTATTATCTGTTGAGTCCTCAAAGCAACTCTAACCGCTTCCTCACTCGGCAACGCCCATGCCTCATCGAAGCTGTTAGTGTGCAACGACTGACAACCTCCAAGCACTGCTGCCAATGCTTGAATAGTAGTTCTAACTATGTTGTTCAAAGGCTGTTGAGCGGTCAAAGAACAACCAGCTGTTTGTACGTGGAACTTCATCCACCAAGAGCGTGGATTCTTTGCACCGTATTCATCTCTCATTATCTTAGCCCACATGCGACGAGCTGCTCTGAACTTAGCAATTTCTTCAAAGAAGTCGTTATGTGCGTTGAAGAAGAAGCTGAGTTGTGGAGCTAATTTATCTATGTCTATTCCCCTCTCAAGTGCTGCCTCGACATAAGCCATACCGTCAGCGATCGTGAACGCAAGCTCTTGTACAGCAGTTGCGCCTGCCTCTCTTATATGGTAGCCAGAGATGCTTATCAAGTTAAACTTCGGAACGTTTTCAATACCCCATTCGAATATATCGACTATTATCTTAACAGATGGTTCAGGCGGTAAAACTATAGTGTTCTGAGCATAGAATTCTTTAAGCATATCGTTTTGAATAGTACCTCTTAATTGATCCCTTGGAACGCCTTGCATGTCTCCAATTGTTACGTACATAGCCAATATTATCGCTGCTGGTGGATTTATCGTGAACGATGTAGATACCTTGTCAAGTGGAATTCCATCAAACAGTATTTCAAAATCCTTTAAAGTATCGACAGCAACACCAACTTTTCCAACTTCTCCATCTGAAAGTGGATCATCACTATCTCTTCCCATAAGTGTTGGAAAGTCAAAAGCCGTGCTCAACCCGGTTTCTCCTTCTTTAAGTAGCATTTTCCATCTTGCGTTTGTTTGTTCAGCAGTTCCAAATCCCGAGAACTGCCTCATTGTCCATATTCTACCACGATACATCGTTGGATACACGCCACGTGTGAATGGAAATTCTCCCGGATATCCTATATCTCTAATAAAATCTATGTGTTCTATATCGGCAGGATCGTAAACGCCTTTTACTTCAATTCCAGAAAGGGTTTCAAATTTTTCTTCTCTTTCTGGTGCTCTTTCTATCCAAGGCTTTAAACACTTCTCTTCCCATTCTTTTCTTTTCCTTTTGATCTCATCTATACTAACCATAAATTTTAATCATTCTCTGGTTTTATTAGCTTTGCTTCCTTTTAAAAGATTATGGAAATTATAATTTAAAATTAAAATTTTATTATTTATGATTAATAATAAAAATATTTAAATACTTTAAATTTCATAACCACAACATGGCCGAGAATATAGCGCATGTAGCAATGAATACCCTACTATGGGAAGCGGCAGTGATGCTATTAGTCATTGGGTTCGTAGAGATGGGTATTGGAAAAAACGAACCAAGAGACTTTGGAATCGTTCTACTCTCTGGTGCAATAATGGAAACAATAGCTATGGCATTTGTTATTTCCGCTGGTGACATCTTTGGTGCAACTGTTGCTGCTGCATTTATACTCTTGCTCTGGTTCCTCGGTATTGCGTTGATACTTGGTGGTACTAATAGAATAGCCATAAACCATACAGTATGGTTTACGGGAGTAGTATTCCTAGGATTTACGATGTTTACATTACAACACGGTCTTATGACGTTATCAGTAGCTTTTGGACTATTAGCTCCGATGTGTTGGCTACTTTCAGCAGCGAACTATACAGGAATACGCATACTTGGAAAAATCGCTGGTGCTCTATCTTTCATAGATGCATGGGTTTTCTTTGCGATGGCATTTGCTAACGCAACAGGAATGTTTACCTTGCCGTAAATTTAATTTTTTATTTTATTTTTTAAAATTAATCGTGACATCACATTATGCATAGTTTAACAGTGTTGCATCATTACCAATTAAGTTAAAGATTAAAACTCCGTAATGCAAGTAGAATTTATGAAAGAACTTATACTAGCGCTCGATTTATTAGATAGGGAAGAAGCTGTGAATATAGCATTAGATACATCAGATTTCGTAGATAGAATAAAGGTTAACTATCCTCTCGTTTTATCTGTTGGTATCGATGTAGTTAAAGAGTTATCCAAAATAAATCCAGTAATTGCCGATTTTAAGATTGCGGATATTCCATATATAAGTTCAAAAATAGCTGAAATTGCTTTTAAAAACGGAGCTTCAGCTGTTATAGTTCATGGATTTGTTGGAAGAGATACCGTTAAGGCTGTGTTAAATGTGGCTAAAGAGTATAGCGGGGAAGTTTACGTAGTTTCAGAACTCAGTAGTGAAGGGGCAGAAGAATTTATGATAAAGCATTCGATAGAAATCGTTAAACTTGCGAAAGAACTTGGATGTCATGGAGTTATAGCTCCAGCGACGAGAATAGATCGACTCATAAGGATTAGAGAGGTTGCAGAAGGTTTAAAAGTTTTTTGTCCAGGTATAGGTTTTCAAGGTGGGAGCCTCGAAGCTATAAAATACTCAGACGGAATAATAATAGGTAGAGCTATATATTTAGCGACTAATCCAAGAGATGAAGCAATGAAATTAAAAAAGATCATAAGTGATTACGATGTTCGATCTAATAGCCTTTGATTTAGATGGAACACTTATCGAGTTGAACATACCATTTGAAGAGATTAGAAAAAGACTTGGAATAAGAGATAGGTTTATACTTGAAGCTATCCTCAAAATGGAAGAGGACAAGAGATCTAAAGCTCTAAAAGTTTTAGAGTACTATGAAACAAAGTGTGCTAAGAATGCAAAGCTTATACATTTCGCAAAAGAGCTAATAGATGCATTGAATCAGGCTGGAGTTACTAAGGGAGTTATCACCAGAAATTGTAGAAGAAGTGTAGAAGTAGTATCTAAGAAGTTCGATCTTAAATTCGATTTTGTGATAACGAGAGAAGATGCAAAACCAAAACCATCACCGGAACCAGTAATTCTTGCATTAAAGATGTTTAACATCAGTAGAGATAGAGCATTAATCGTTGGAGATTTCGTATTCGATTTAATAGCTGGAAAAAAGGCAGGAATAAAAACAGCATTAATAATAACAGATAAAAACAGAGAAATAGCTGAAAGCTATTTAAGGTATGCGGATTACGTATTTAAATCTTTAAAGGAATTAGCTGAATTTCTAGGGGTGATTTAATGATTCCGAAGTCCCATCCAAGGTATCATTCGTTAATTCAAAGGGAGAAATTGGTTGAAGGTGTGAAAAACGGTATTGTAGCAATTCAAGGATTAATCGCACATGGTAGGGGTGAAACGTTTGATTACATCCTAGGCGAAAAATCACATGAATTCGCTTTAAAGGCTGAAGAAGCAGCAGTGGCTCTAATGCTACTTGCAAAAAACCCAGTTATATCTGTAAACGGAAATACAGCAGTTTTGAGTGGTAAAGACATTGCAGAACTTTCAAGAATTATCAATGCAAAAGTTGAGGTAAACGTTTTTCATTTCAGCAGAGAAAGAGTAGAAAAAATCAAAAGGTATATGGAGAAGTTTGGAATTAAAGTTTTAGCCAGTTGTGATGCTGAACTCGAAGGTTTAGAGTCAGCAAGGAGGATTGTTGATAGTAGAGGTATATACATTGCTGATGTTGTCCTAGTTCCGCTTGAAGATGGAGATAGATGCGAAGTTTTGAAAAGGCATGGAAAGAAAGTTATAGCAATCGATCTTAACCCACTTTCAAGGACGGCGAGGATGGCAGATATAACAATAGTAGACAACATAATTAGAGCTATACCAAATATGATCAAAATTGCCAAGAGGCTTAAAAATTTGGATAGGAGAGAATTAGAAGATATCGTAAAGAATTACGACAACAAAAAGATACTATCTGAGGCTATAACTGCGATAAGGGATTATTTGACAAAAGTCGCTGAGGAAATAAATAAAACTCGTGCTTAACAGTAGATCAGAAAGTTGGCAAATAAGTTAATTTAAATTTTCCCTAACGATTTTTATCTGACTATCAAATATTTTACTTTTAAGTATGAGAACAGCATCCGATCAATGAAATATTATATAACGATTTAGACACTTAAAAAATATGTTTCTAAAGTTCAGAGAACAAGTGATAAAAGCGTTAAGAGAATACGGTGATGAAAGGTTTATTAAAGAGAGTGAACATGCCGATTTAACTACGACTATAGCGTTTAAAATAGCTAAGGAACAAAAGAGAAATCCAAGAGATGTTGCTAACGAAATAGTCGAAAAAATCGATGTAGGAGAATACATTGGAAGCGTTCAAAGTGTAAACGGATATATAAACTTCTTCGTAAGTTACGAATTCTTAGAAGACACTATAAAAGTTATTCTCGATATGGATGAGAGATACGGTTTTTTGAACTTAGACGGGGAAGTCCTAATTGAGCACACATCTGCAAATCCAGATGGGCCTTTGCACATAGGACACATAAGGAATTCAATTATAGGCGATGTTCTTGCAAGGATTATGAAGAAGGCTGGACTAAAAGTGAAAACCCACTACTACGTGAACGATATGGGAAGACAGATAGCTCTGACTGTTTTAGGTTATAAGTTGTTTGGAATTGATAGATCTAAAAAAGAAGATCATGCAGTTGTTGAAGCATATATAAAAGCCAATAAGCTCGTTGAAGAAGAGAAAAGAGATGATTTGATTAAAGAAGTTGAAGAACTCATGATAAGATACGAGCAAGGTGATGAAGAAGTCGTTAACCTTTTTAGAGAAGTTGTAGAAACGGCTTTAATTGGAATAAGAAAGACTCTAAAAAGATTGAGAGTTGAGCATGACGAATTCGTATGGGAATCCGAATTTATAAGAAACGGTTACGTTAATAGAATTTTAAACGAATTGGATAAAATAGGGAAAATAAAAAAAGATAACGCATGGATTTTAGAGTTGGATGATAAAGATGTCGTTCTTAAAAGAGAAAACGGAACTACTCTGTACATAACGAGGGATTTAGCATATCACTTGTGGAAAAATGAAAATTACAGTAGATTCATAAACGTTCTCGGTGCTGATCACAAACTCTATGCTAATCAGTTGAGTAAAATCTTAAAGATTTTAGGATTAAAAGTTCCAGAAATAGTTTTCTTTGAATTTGTTTCGCTTCCTGAGGGTTCTATGAGTACGAGAAAAGGCAAATTTATCTCCGCTGATGAATTAATTGATAGAGTAAAAGCCGAAGCTGAAAAGATATTAGCGGATAGAGATATAGATGAAGAGGAAAAAGAGAGAATTGCTGAAGCAGTTGCAATTGGAGCTTTAAGATATGACTTCGTAAAAATCGCTCCAGAAAAACCTATGGTTTTTGATTGGAGGAAGGCTTTAGATTTTGAAAGGCAGACTGCAAGCTACATTCAGTATAGTCATGCAAGGGCATGTAGCATTCTTAGAAAGGCTAAGATTAAAAGAGATTTTAAAGCGGAGTTATGCGACGAAATTGAGAGAAAACTAGTGATCTTGCTTTCAAAATTCCCGTATTACATTTACAGAGTAGTAAAAGAATTAAAGCCAAATTTATTTGCAGAATACCTAATGAACGTTGCTATGACCTTTAATGACTTCTACAGAGATCACAGCGTTTTGAAAGCTGAGGAAGGTATAAGAGAACACAGAATAGCCATAGTAGATGCAACGAGAATAGTCCTAAGAAACGGTTTAGAGCTTTTGGGAATAGAACCCTTGGAGAGAATGTAAATGTTCAAGCCTAAAGCTATTGCAGTTGACATCGATGGAACGCTAACAGACAGAAGACGAGCTTTAAATTTGAAGGCAGTAGAAGCTCTGAGAAAGGTTAGAATCCCAGTAGTCTTATCAACTGGAAACATATCGTGTTTTGCGAGAACTGCAGCAATACTAATAGGTGTTTCAGATATAGTGATATGTGAAAACGGTGGAGTAGTTAGATTTAGCTACGATGGAGAAGATATAGTATTAGGAGATAAAAACAAATGTATAAAAGCATTAGAAAAACTAATGGAGCATTTTGAAATAGAACTATTAGATTTTGAATACAGAAAATCGGAAGTCTGCCTTAGAAGAACTTTCGACATAGATACTGCAAGGGAAATTCTAAAGGGTTTCGGTGTTAAGATAATCGACTCTGGTTTCGCTTATCACATAGTTGACGAGAATGTAAGCAAGGGAAAAGCTCTGAAGTTCATTGCTAAAAGATTGGGAATAGATGTAAAGGATTTTGCTGCTATTGGAGACTCAGAAAACGACATAGAAATGCTTGAAGTTGCTGGCTTTGGTATAGCTGTCGCAAATGCCGATGATAGACTTAAAGAGGTTGCAGATTTAGTTACACCATCAGAAAACGGCGATGGGGTTGTTGAAGCTCTTGAATTCCTTGGCTTGTTAAGAGATTAACTCCTCTAAACTCTCCTCTGTAAATCTTTATTGCCTCTATAACGAGTGGAATTATTTGTTTTGAAGGTTTTAAGTCGTTTTTGAGTTTTACATTCGGACAGAATGTATCTACGTAAACGTAGTACTCTTCATTGTCGTACTCAAAGTATGCGCTTTCATCTCCTTTTTTCCTTATGACGAAGGGAAACAACCTGCATGCAGACGGTTTTTCGTTTTGAAGTAGACAGAGATTTCCGTATTGAAACGGACATAATCCATTTATTTTCCTTATATAGAACTTTCCATTTTTTTCTTCAACAAATCCAGTATATCTAAGTTTTAAATATTCATAAGCTGTGAGTCTTGGTTTATAATACCTGCAACAAGTCCCACATGCAGAACAATGCCACGAGTGCACTCTTCTCCATGGCACATGCATGTAAAGACTTAGAATGATCGAAATATTAAATTTAATTTTCTTTAACCTATTATTATTCAATCAGCTTTATATAAAGCTCAAATTAACTATTAATTGTTTCATAACTTCAAGCTAAAGGTTATATTTTTTGCGAGAACATTTAACGATATGCACTACTACAATTACAAAATCTCCTTCAGACTACTGTACTATGCGATTGCAATAATAGCATCAATAGTAATCTTCTCTTTATTCGTTTACTACTACACGGAATATCTGTGGTTTGAATCTGTTGGATACGCAGAGGTCTTTGTCAAATCCCTTCAATACATGCTTAGCTTTTACGCATTAGTTTTTTCAATAATATTTATAACTTTAATTTTAAATAATTTTGCTATTAGGAAAGCTACAGAAGAGTTTCTCGGTGAACAGTTTAAAATACCATACGTTGTAGACTTTGTTATTTCTGTTTTGTGTTCTCTAGCATTTTTACGATATTGGACGGATTTTCTGTACTTTGTCAACTCCGCAGATTTCGGTATCTGTGATCCAATATTTGGCTTAGATTCATCCTTTTACGTTTTTAAATTACCTTTTTTGAAGATCGTCCTCATAGTATTTATACTAGCTTTATCAATTGCGATCATAATTGCTATCTGTTCATATTTATACGTTTTCAGATGGGTTAGGAGTTTTGAGGAGTTTAAAGAGATATTTCCCCAACTTGGATTTACACATTTGGCTTCTATTGCTGCGTTGTTTTTGATACTTGTTTCTGTATTCGTATTTATTCAGAGATACGACTTAGTGTACTCACAGCATGGTGTATTAAGTGGTGCGGGATATGTTGATGTAAACATGAGAATTCCGATATTAACAGCATTTTCAATTATGTTTTTTGCCCTTTCATTTATATCTTTCTATTTTATAAAAAAGAGAAAACTTGAAATTTTTGCATATTTAATCTTAATTATTGTTGTGCTATATATAATTATTGCGCTGATTTTTCCCTTTGCTATACAAAAATTTCAAGTTGAGCCTAACGAGCTTGCATATGAAAGTAAGTACATAAATTACAGTATAAGATACACACTCTACGCTTACGGTCTCGATAAAGTCAAAAGGATACCCTACAACTTTACGTACAACTTGACTTTTGATGATGTCATAAACAACTCTGCAACTATAAGAAACGTAAGGATTTGGGATCACAGACCGATTTTATACGTTTTTAGGCAGTTACAACAGATTAGAACGTATTACGTGATAAGAGATGTAGACGTAGACAGGTATTGGATTAATGAAAGTTACGTTCAAGTCATGATTGCTGCAAGAGAACTCTCAACGGATCTACTACCAACTACAGCAAAGACTTGGTTAAACAGACATCTGATATATACACATGGTTATGGATTGGTAGCTGCACCAGTTAATGCCGTTTCGAAAGAGGGTTTACCCGAGCTAATACTTTACGATATACCACCAAAAGGTGAGATAAAGATTACAAGACCAGAGATATACTACGGTGAACTTACGAACGACTACGTAGTAGTAAACACAACTCAAAAGGAGTTCGATTATCCTAAAGGAGAAATCAATTACTACACTAAGTATTCCGGGATTGGTGGCGTAAAACTGGATTACTTCAGAAAGCTTCTGTACTCTTTAAGGTTTAGCGATCCAAACTTGATATTGAGCAAATACATCACTGATGGAAGTAGATTAATGCTACATAGGAACATAGTTGATAGAGCTAAGACAATAGCTCCTTTCTTCGAATACGATAAAGATCCTTATGTAGCTGTCATAAACGGAAGGATATACTGGATAATCGATGCGTACACAAAACTCTTTGGATTTCCCTATTCTGTTAAGATAAACGGATTCAACTACATAAGAAATCCCGTCAAGGTTTTCATCGATGCATACAACGGATCTGTATACTTTTATGTAGTTCAAGAAGATGCGTTCATAAAAACTCTCAAAAAGGTTTTTCCAAATCTGTTCAAATACGATATGCCCGAAGAATTTAAGAGACATATAAGGTATCCAAGGGATTACTTCGAAATTCAAGCTAAGGTTTTTGCCACATATCACATGACCGATGTTACATCCTTTTATAACAGAGAAGACGTTTGGGAGATACCTAAAGAGGAATACGAGAACGAAATAATCGAAGTAGAACCGTATTACGTTACACTCTCAATAGAAGATAAACCAGAATTCGTTTTAATGTTACCGTTTACACCAAAAGGTAGAGATAATTTAATTGCATGGATGTGTGCAAGATGTGATGGAAATCACTATGGAGAACTTATACTGTATGAATTTCCCAAGGGAGAGCTTATATATGGCCCAATGCAAATAGATGCGAGAATTGATCAAGATGCTGAGATTTCCAAACTCTTTACCCTATGGAATCAAGCGGGATCAAGAGTTATAAGGGGTAATCTACTCGTAATTCCAATAAACAACTCCATAATATATATTGAACCAGTTTATTTAAGGGCTACTTCCGCAAAGATCCCAGAGTTAAGAGGAGTTATCGTTGCCTACGATGACATATTAGAGATGGATTCTACACTATACGATGCGCTTGAAAAAGTCTTTGGAATGAGGAAAGAAACAAAAGAAAAGGAAAAAGTCGTTAAAGAAAAAGAGCTTATTGAACTGCTTAGGAAATACTACAAAGAGATGATAGAGGCTTTAAAGAGTGGAAATTGGACAGAATTCGGAGAGATGTTCGAGAAAATTGGTGAATTGTTGGGTGTTAGATAATTAATTCATGCTTAAGTAACTAAACTAAAAATAATGTCAAAAATTTAAACAAAAATAAATATTAATTTTATGTTTATATTCTGATAACGATATATTGAATTAATCAGATTCGAGTTTTTAAATAGATGGCTGTGACTATACATTGTGGACGATTTAAATATTTCCATTCGGATAAAGAATGTGTTAACTTAACGCGAAAAGCATAAATATTCAATATTTAAAGCTTGTATCCTTAAGTTAACACGTCACGGATAAAATAAAATTACTTTAAGATCTTTCAGTGAA
>CAZFII010000003.1:15222-22947 GCA_964518925.1 uncultured archaeon | reverse complement strand
CCTGGACCCTTGTCTCAGGGTCCATCTCCGGGCTCCCACTCTCATGGCCCGTACGGATCTTCGGCTTGGCGGGCCGTTACCCCGCCAACTACCTAATCCGCCGCAGCCCCATCCTCGGGCTGCACCGTCCCTTACGGGAACGGTGCACTTTCGGGGATGGGGGAATTCCACCACCCATCCCCTATGGGGGTTTAGCCCCAGTTTCCCGGGGTTATCCCCCTCCCGAGGGTAGGTTGGCCACGTGTTACTGAGCCGTCCGCCGGTGCGTGAACCGCCGAAGCGGCTCACGCCCCATGACTCGCATGGCTTAGTCCCAGCCGGATAGCAGCGGCCTCTGGCAGGATCAACCAGAATTGGCGGGGGAGTAAAGTCTATCCCTCGCCTGCTGATCTACCCTGTCGGCAAGCCCCCACATCAGACGTGTCTTTGCGACACGTCCTCCTGAAACTTATACCGCGGGTTGGACCACCATCCCTCATCTTGGGCTTATGCCCAATTCAGGACTCTTGCCGGACCCGCGGTCTTGAGTTAATGTAATTTTTTAGATTTATAAGACTTTTGCTCTGGATCAGTATTTAATTTATCATTAGCATACTTCATTAAGAGTTCAAGGTAAGATTCCCTAATACTCTCATCCCTTGAATAACCCAACTCTTCTGCTATTTCAAATAATTTTTCCTTTAAATTAATGTCATCGTGATTGATTTCAATTTCTATGTATTCTCCAAGTCCATCAACCTTATCAATACAAATTATAGCGTTATCAGTCCGATATATTTCTCTAATCTTCCTTACTTCTTTTACTGGTTTAAATCCAAGTTTTTTTAGAATTTTTATAGCATTTTCGAAGTTATCAACTTTAACGCTTATCTCCTCTCTGCTCTTTGTTTCTTTATCGATTTTTGGACCCTTATACGTTATCTTCACTCCTTCGATATCTTTTCTGACCCTTAGTGCTTCATCACTTTCTTTAAAGTCCCTTATAGGTGAATTAAAATATATATCGATTTCCTCCTTTTTTATTACAAATTCTGCTATTTGTTTTACCCTTTCCTTGACTCCTTCTTTCAACTTAAATTTTATCTCGATTTCCATAACCTCTTTATTGTGTTACGATTTGATAACGATATCGTAAACGCTTTTAAACCCTTAGTTTATATTATAAAATATGACTATAATCGATAAAATCGAACCGTTAACACCAAAGCAAAGTGAGATGTTAGATGCTTTAGTAAACGACAGTTATGATATCGTTGGTATATTTGGCCCAACTGGAACTGGGAAGTCCTTATTCAGTCTAGCGTATGGAATAGATTCAGTTATCGAAAACAAATACAAAAAATTCCTCATAGTAAAACCGATTGTAGATGTCGTAACTGGTGAGGAGTTAACCCTTGCAAAGGGTGGTAAAGAATTCATTGAACTTGGAAAAGCTTATCTTAGGGATGTCATAGGTGAGTTCGTTGATTGGAATAAGGTAGAGGAGCTAATGAACAGTGGAAAAATTATGTTTGTTGATTCCCATTATTTGAAAGGCAGAACCTTTGACGACGCTATAATATTCTTAGATGAAGTTCAATCTCTAAAACCTGAAAGTGTAATAGAGATTTTGGTTAGAGTGGGAAGAAACAGTAGATTAATAGTTGCTGGAGATCCAGTTTTTCAATCACTGAGTGCAGTTCAAAACGATCCAGCATCACTTATAAGGGATGTTCTGATCAGTGAAGAGAATACGAAAGTAGTAGATTTAGGAATCAAAGATATTGTAAGAGAGGGTGCAAAGAGAGGTTTGAGGTTACTGATTGAGTACAGAATGAGAATGAGAGATTTAAGTGAGGAGGAAAAGGAAATAGTAGAATCTGCAAAAATACATTCACCAGACGCTGACGTAATCACAGCCGTTGAGTTTAGCAAGGAAAAAGAGGAGTTCGAGATTAGTTCTGAGCATGTCCCAGATGCTTTAATAATAGTCAAGCAAGGTCACTTCGGAAGATTAGTTGGAAAAGGTGGTGAGAGAATACGTGCAATAGAAGAAGATACTGACAAAAGTATTAGAGGAGTAGAACTTAGCTTAGATTTCAAAGAGCTTATAAGAGCTGTACATCCAGTTCCATGGATTTGGAGGTATATAGAAGATATAGACTTCGCTGGCCCAACTTTAGCAGTTCAAGTTGACAGCGATGTATTTGGAGCTTTTGTAGGTCAGAGAGGTATTCATGTAAGATTTGTCGATGCTGTAATGAAAAAACTAATGGGTGTGGGAATTAAAGCAATGGAAGCTGAGAAGAAGAAAAGGAAAAAGAAGTAAAATTAACTAAATATATGTACTAAGCAGATCGTTTTTCTTTTTTCTGTTAAAATCGCTGTCAGCTATTATGATTATTTAGGCCAAGATATGAATCGGGTTTGAGTCATACGTGTGATAAAGACCTAATCATTTCATGAGCTTTGTTAAAACGTATCTCTTCTTCTCAATAGCCCTTTTTACTGCTTCATCAACCCTTCTACACATATCCTCGAAATTCTCTGGCGTTTCTTCGCCGACAACCTTTTTTATTGGGGTATATGCTGATTCCCTAAACCTCGGCTCTATAGGCTTTTTACGGTTATCTTCTATAAGATATGCCCCTCTTCCCTTTTCAACCCAACCAACTTCTTCTATTCTTACACCAGCATCTCTGACTACTTTTTTTACCTCTTCAGCAGTGTCAGCATCGCATACAACCATAAGCGAATCTATCGAAACTCCCATGAAATCTATTTTTAGCTCATCAAGCATTTTTAGAACTCTTTTGTTAACACATCTTCTGAGTTTCTCGTAATCGAATACTAAAGCTTTGTTAGAAACTTTCGAAATCTCCTCTGCATCCCCTCTTATCCCGCCATTCGTCACATCGCTCATCGAATGAATTCTCTTAACCAATCCAGCTGAGAAGATCGCTCTTACTGCTTTTATGAAATCCAAATTTATTGTTTCCTCAACGACTTCATGCCTTCCGTAATATATCGCAGTTGTTGCAATCGTTCCACCTCCAGCCCCTTCCGTAAGAAGAATTACATCTCCTTCTTTAACGTTCTTCCTCGGAGTTATATACCTTGAAACCCCCACACAACCAACGCATCCAGTCATCCTCTCTCCTATAACCATATCTCCTCCAATCCTTAGAGTGCTACCACTGATAAGTGGTACTCCTACTGCATCACAGACAGTAGTAATTCCCGCTATGTGATCGAATATCTTTCCAACATCGCCATCGTCCGCTATATGAATATCTGAAAATACAGCTATGGGTTCAGCTCCCATTACGTAGACGTCTCTCATCGCAGCCCTTGTAACGTGAAATCCAGCTATAAACGGGAACTCACTTAAACGCGAGTGTATTCCATCTACAGCCACAGATATGTAAAAATCTCCAAATCTAACAACACCAGCATCATCCAAATCCTTCGATGAAATTACAGCTGATGTCTCTATCAGTTCTGCAATTTTTGAGTGAACGTAAAAGTCTCCTTTACCCCTTGAACCTACTCCAAATTCACCCATCTTTACTCCAGTTTTATAATAATCAAGCAAGAAATCTGTTTTTGAATAGGCGTTTTTTACCTCCGTTATCACTGCATCAGCCCATTTTTCAGCCTTTTCTCTACTAAAGTCCTTTATCTCTACTATCCTTTCAATTAGTTTTTCTTTTACAGTTCTTTCATCAAAACTTCTCAACAGTTTTCTCGCATATCCCTCTAAATCCATGAAACAAACTATGCTTCACTTACTAAAACTATTCCTATGACTATTAAAACTACTCCGATGATCAATCTAATACTCACACTTTCACCCAAGAACAAAAATGAGAACAATGCCGTAAACATGGGATAAATAGCCGTTAAAGGGACAGTTCTACTCGCTCCCAAAATTCTTAAGGCTGAATAATAAAAGATCATAGCAATAGCGCCTGCAATAGCTCCAGCAATTAGAAGTAACAGTATCCTTTTTAAGTCAAATCCCGTAAAGTCTACTTGGTTTATAGGGATCGAAACAGCAAGTATTGCTATTACAGCTCCGATTAACCTTACAAGTGTAGCTGTATATATCGACACACCATTTGACAGTGCTATCTTATCGAGTATTGGAGCAATACCCCACAACAATGCTGCGATTATTGCAAGTACTACCCCTTTCATCTGTTTAAATCTGCGCAAAGTTTTTAACTGATTCGATAGCAAAGTTTAAATCTGCAAAGTAGAGCGAGCTTTTATGGCAGTGAAGTTGATAAGATGTCCATCATGTGGAGAAGAAATAGAGCTTACAGATTTATATGATGGTATGGAAATATCATGTAAGTTGTGTAATTGTGTCATGGTTTACGAAAACGGCAAAATACTATTACTCGACACAAATGAAGAGTACGATTTAGAAGAACTTGAAAGCGTTGAAGAAGAGGAAAACTTTGAAGAATTTGAAGAAGAGGAGGAAGAAGAATACTACTATGAGGAAGAGGAATACTAAACTCTAATCAATCTTTTTATATATTTTGCTGGAATCTCTTTGGCTAAGGCGATGTACTCATTAGCTTTTAAAATTTTTATACCGTCTTCTCTTGCTTTTTTTGCATCAATTTCCAGTATAATAGGTTTGTCCGTCCTAAGTCTTGCAACTTCTTCCCCTTTTTCAAATGTAGTTGATAGGTGCACAAAAGTTTGATTTACGGGTTTTAATCCAATTTCAAGTATTCTCTGAGCCTCTTCTTCACCAGTACCGTAATACAGGATATCGTTTTCTGCGATGGGTAAATCGTTTAACTTTACATCTATACTATGTCCGTATCTCGCTCTAATCATATTGTTCTTAAGTTCGTATCTCATCTTTTCATCGCTGTAAATCAAAGCTTTTACTAGCCATCTATTTGCCCATTTGTACTTTCTTTTTACAGCCTTTACAAGAGATTCAAAGCTAACCCATCCGTTTTCATCTACTTCTAATCCGAACTTATCTGGAAAGTGCCTCAAAACACCAGAAATAAATCTGCCAAGTTTTTCGACTTTCTCCTTCTCAAGAATTAACTCCCCTTTAAACCCGCATTTACATCTCTCACCTCTGTAAAATCCATGTTCCGGGCAAAACCTTATCTCTTCCATTTAACCCACCTTATCATATGTATCGCCATTGCTATAGCACCTATTGCCGAGCATGTTTCAAGACTTATACCTCTTTGAGTTACGTCGAAGTGATACCTTACAGATTTAAGTAGTTCCTTTGGTAAACCTCTTCTTCCCAATCCTATTAAAAATGTTGCGGATGAAAAATTGGATATGTCTTCATAGCTTAGACTCTTATTTTTATCGGGTTTGGAAGTAGTAGCTATTACCTCTCCAAAATGTGCGGGAATTTTGTCTATTAGATGTAGTTTTCCACTTTCAAAAAGCTCGATTAGGTACTTTCCACCTTCTCCAATTGTAGTGTACTCTGAAACTTCTTTCGCTACTTCTCTTTCGTTTTTCCAAAATGGGAAGTCGAGAAGAGCTAAATGAAAGTTAAAGGCATAACAAAGAGGTGCTGCCCTTGCAATAGTCCTCAGATGAATTTCGTGAAGTTTTAACTTGTCATAAGTATTCACCAAACATATCACTATCATCTCAATGAAATTCTACCCTCACGAATTTTTATAAATCCCACTCTCTCAAAGCTCTTTAATATATCCTCTAAGACGTCTTCTGCATCGATTACAAACTTTTTATTTAAGCACTCAACTGCACCCATACTAAACTCTTTCAAATCTTTAATACTGCAAGATTTCAGATCGACTAAATGGTATAACACGTTCGCAAAAATCCTTGCCACCGCTTCCAAAATGCAGCGGAGATCTACATCGTTTATTTCATCGAGTTTTGCATCTAGAAGACTTGTACAATCTACGAATACATCCCAACTTCTGTTAAGAATCAGTACATATACCTTATCAGCATTTTCACATTCGTAATCAAGCTCGATGAATACATCTGGATCTTCTGGAATCTCTCCTATAATCCTATCATCGATTTCAACTCCATTCATCCTTAAAAAATTGTAAATCTCCTCGCGAATTACAATTCTATCTATGGGATCATTTATTCCGATTTCCTTAAAAAACTCTTGTTCAAATTCTTCTTTAGAAATTGGTTTTTCAAGAATTTTTCTGATTATTTTTATATATTTTTCCCATTTATTAACTTCGTAGTTGTTTAACCTCTTTAACTTACTCAGCTTTCCCTTTAAAAAATATCTCTCCTCGAAATCCCAATCTATACACTGCTTGACATCCCATCTAATTCCAGCTTTTTCAAGTGCTGAAATAACTTCAGCAACTGAATCCTTGTCGTAATAAGTTCCAAGTTTTAACCACATATTCAAGGCTAAAACCGATGTTATATACAATTAACGTTATTAAGCAACAGTCTTAGTATTAAGCATGTTTGAACTGTCTGAAAGGATGAAGAGAATTCCACCATATCTATTTGCTGAGATAGATGCAATGAAGAGAAGAAAAATAGAAGAAGGAGTTAAAGTAATAGACTTGGGTGTAGGCGATCCAGATCTACCCACTCCAAAGCACATAGTAGAAGCTGCAAAAAAAGCAGTTGAAAAAGTTGAAAGACAGAAGTATCCAAGCTACGAGGGTATGCTTGAGTTTAGAGAGGCAGTAGCAGAATTCTACAGGCGTAGAAAGGGTGTAAAACTCGATCCCGAAACTGAAGTAATAGCACTAATAGGTTCAAAAGAGGGGATAGCCCATTTGCCTCTTGCATTCTTAAACGATGGAGATATTGCACTCATTCCAGATCCGGGGTATCCAGTTTACTACTCTGCAACTATTCTCGCAGACGGAAAACCGTATTTTATCCCGCTTAAAAAAGAGAATAACTTCTTACCAAACCTTGAGGAAATCCCCAGTGAAATAGCTAAAAATGCTAAAATTATGTTTCTAAACTATCCAAACAATCCAACTACAGCGATAGCTCCAAAAGAGTTTATAAAAGAGGCAATAGACTTCTGTATAGACAACAGAATAATTCTTGCACATGATGCAGCCTATAGTGAGATTACTTTTGATGGCTACAGAGCGTATAGCTTCCTAGAATTCGAAAACGCATTCGAAGTAACTATCGAGTTTAACTCGCTTTCAAAAACGTATAACATGACTGGATGGCGTATAGGATTTGCATGTGGAAATGAAGAAATCCTTAAGGGGTTGCTTAAAGTCAAAACAAACGTAGACAGTGGTGTTTTCGAAGTTGTTCAAGAAGCTGCAATAGCGGCTCTAACTGGTGACGACAAAGTTATAGATGAGATAAACAAAACGTATAAAGAGAGGAGAGATATATTTGTTAGCGGGTTAAAAGAGGCTGGATTTAATGTTGAGAAGCCGAAAGCTACTTTTTACGTTTGGTGTGAGGTTGGTGGAAGCAGTATAGAATTCGTGAAGAACCTACTTGATAAGGTTGGAATAGTTGCAACACCGGGAGTAGGATTTGGGGAGCACGGTGAAGGCTTCGTTAGGTTTTCGTTAACAAAGAATACAGAAATAATTGAAGAAGCTGTTAAAAGACTGCAAACACTTAAATAATCTAAGGATTTTTTAAATTTATGGTAATCGGAGTAACTATGGTAAACGTAGTGCCGGGTAGTGAAAAAAATGTATACATGAAGATAAAGAATCTCAAAAATGTTAGAGATGTTTATCACGTTTTTGG
>CAZFII010000003.1:0-15212 GCA_964518925.1 uncultured archaeon | reverse complement strand
AGAGTTCGATTTTGTAGTAATAATCGAAGCGAGTAGCTTATCCGAACTGAATAGAACAGTCGATGAAATAAGAGAGATAGAGGGTGTTACAAAAACTCAAACGGTTGTTGGAGCTGAGATTTAAAAGTGTTTGCAATAACTATTTATAATATCTCATCTAAATACATACGATAAAATGACTTCAGAGAACATAGAGGTGATGTTTATGAAAACCAGTGATACAACGAAGTATTTAATTCATGCTGAGATTGTAGCAGATGGAGTCGTAGAGCGTCCGGACGTAGTTGGAGCTATATTTGGTCAAACAGAGGGTTTACTAGGCGATGATCTAGATTTGAGAGAACTTCAAAAGACTGGAAGAATTGGAAGAATAGAAGTAAAGATAGAGAGCAAGGGTGGAAAGAGTTATGGAGAGATAAAGGTTCCATCGAGCTTAGATAAAGTTGAGACGGCAATACTCGCCGCAGCACTCGAAACTATTGAAAGAGTAGGCCCCTGTTCAGCAAAGATAAAGGTAAAGAAAATCGAAGACGTAAGAGCTAGTAAGAGAAAAAAAATAGTAGAAAGAGCTAAGGACATTTTAAGAGAGCTTTTTGAAGAGCCAGAAATAGAATCTGAGAAAATAGTTGAGATAGTTAGACAAGCTATAAGATCTGATGAAATCACAGAATACGGGGAGGAAAAATTACCAGCTGGGCCAGCGATTGACGAATCGGATGCAATAATCGTTGTTGAGGGTAGAGCAGATGTATTAAATTTATTGAGACATGGGATTAGAAATGTAATAGCTGTAGAGGGAACAAATATACCAAAGACGATAATTGAATTGAGTAAAAAGAAGACGGTTACAGCATTTTTAGATGGAGATAGAGGTGGAGATTTAATACTTAAAGAGTTACTTCAAGTTGCAGATATAGATTACGTAGCGAGGGCACCTGAAGGAAAAGAAGTCGAGAATTTGACACATAAGGAGATAATGAAGGCTTTAAGAAATAAAATTCCAGTTGAACAGATACACATTCTAAAGAAAGATGAAAAGTTAAATCCAGTAGATATATTGAGAAAACACAAGAAAGAAGTAGAAGGAAAGCTCACTGCGAGGCTATTGGACAAGAACTTGAACGTATTAAAAGAGATACCTGTAAGAGATTTGGTAAAAATACTTAGATCAGATGATTCGAAATGTTCCGCAATTGTTTTCGATGGGGTAATTACTCAGAGACTTGTAGATTTGGCTGCAAAGAAGGAGATAAACTACTTAATTGGTGTAAGACTTGGAAGCGTTGTAAAAGTACCTACTCACGTTAGGGTAATCACTTTTGACGATTTATGATTTTTTATTTATTTTTTTATTTTCACAGAAGTTGTGGATAATTTAAATACTGTTGCATCATCACCATGATTCCTAAACTTTAAAATAACAAACCGCTAACTAAAAGGCGACCACCTATTTCACTTCTGTTCTCGAAAAGAGAATAGAAGATAAGAGTAAAATTATAAAACTGTAAAGTACCAGTACAAATAGATCACTTAATGGGTTTATTTCGCTGTAACCTATAAAGACAAATCTTAGTAAGTCCACTCCGTAAGTCAATGGATTTAACAACGCTAAACATTTAACAAATTCTGGAAATTCGTTAATTGGAAATATCGCCCCCGAAAGCAGAAATGTTGGAAATACGAAGAAGTTTACAACTATCTGAAATCCATGAATATCTTCCATGAATGTAGATATGGCAACTCCAGTTGCGGTAAAAGCTATAGCAATTAACAACATTATCAAAATTGCGATTGGTAACATTGTTAAATTGAATCTAAACCCTATGAGTGTTGATGCTATTAGCATAATTATCCCTTGAATCAAAGCTGTTATCGCTCCACCTAACGTTCTACCAACTGCAATACTCATTCTACTAATAGGTGCAACGAGTATCTCCCTTAAAAATCCAAACTGTCTATCCCAAACAATTGAAACTCCTGAAAAAGTTCCAGTGAACAGTAAAACCATTGATATTATTCCGGGAGTTAAAAATTCAATGTAAGAGATGTTTTCTGGAAGAGATGGTATACTTGCCCTCCTAAACCCCATACTGAAGAAGAGTAAAAAGAAAAACGGCATTCCAAGAGATCCAAAGACTCTACTCTTCGTTCTTATAAACCTTTTTAAATCCCTTAGAAGTAGAACGTATACGGCTTGCATTTACTCAACAGCTTTGATTATTATATCGGCAATTTTTTCAGCGGAAAACTTCCCAGAATTTATTATAATGTCGTATATACTCCAATCGTCGATATCTATATTGTAAAACTTCTGGTATCTCCTTTTTTCAATTTCTTCCCTAAGTTTTGTTTCTCTTCTCACAGTTGATATATCCTTGTTCTCTCTTTTTGCAATTCTTTGATATCTTATTTCAGGATCTGCAAACAGCAAAACTCTTAAATCAGCATCTTTAATAAACCATCCCGAAAGTCTACCCTCTATTACAGCATCCTTCTCCTTTTCGGCTAACTCCTTCTGTGTTCTGTCTATTAGCAAGTCTATCTCTGGATTCTCTTCAGCGTACTTGCTGAATTCTTCGAGGGTCATTCCTTTTTTTATAGCAAGCTCCCTAAATATTTCGCCAGCAGATATAAGCTTCAAATTCAATTTTTTTGCAATTATTTTTGCTACAGTAGTAGTTCCAGTTCCGGGTAATCCAGAAATTGTAATCTTCATATCAGACACCAATCTTAAGTACTTTTTTGATTATCTGCCCTATAGTTATAGAACAAAGTAGATACCACCATAACCACCACGGAATAATAAAAGCAGAAGCTACATGAATCTTTCCAGCGAAGGGAACGACAACCTCAAAAAGCTCGGGCTTTATAGAACTGATATAACTTGACGGAAGCTCTTTGGTAAGGTTTCCAAAAGTGTGATTGTAAGCTCCATAAACGAGTTCATAGCTCGTCATAGCTTTTTCCCATAGCCATGCAAATATCGGAATTGTTACAATACCAGTGTAAAACATTGGTTTCATTTGCATGTTGAACATCTCACTTTGTAACCTCTTTATCTCATCACTCTTCTTCTCAAGTTGTTTAAGTTTAAACTGATTTTTTTGCTTTAAAGCTTCCATGTATTCCTTCTGATAAGACCTAACGATCTCTTGTATCTCATTTAGTCTTTTGTAATCAACTGTATACTTCTGAATTATGTTTGAATACGTTGCAGTGATTATAGACAGAATAAATATCGTTATATGAAATTTATAACATGAAATTGGCGATAAGATTGGATCAAGGAATAACCCAAGTGCAATCCTAAACTCTTTACTAAATACAATACCAATAAACATAAAAATTCCAATGGCCAATAAGATCTTAGATATTATATCCTTCATACCTCTTCACCAAGCATTCTCCTAATCATCGGATGCATCTCAGCAATTTGCTCTCTTGCAAGATCCTCATAATATCTGTAAGCGATACTAATAGCTAAAAGCAATCCAGTTCCACTAACGTTACCAATCGTTCCAAGCATATTGGCTATTAACGTCAATAAACCAATCAGTGCACCTCCTATTACTGTAACCTTTGGAATGTATCTGCTCAGTAACCTTTCTAAGACTTGCGGAGATTTTCTGAATCCGGGAATTATCATACCAGATTTTGCAATTTGCTGTGCAACTGTTTTTGCATCCATTCCACTTGTCTCAACCCAAAATACAGCAAATAGGATTCCACCGACAATTAAAATCGTTGCATCCGTTAACAAATGAGCTATTATCATCCAATCTGGAAGGGTTGCGTATTCAGCTCTGGTTTTAACCAAAGCTGGAATCCAATCGTATGGCCCTCTAATAGGTGCCAAGAAATAGAGAATCCCACTAACTGGTCTTCCGTTAACAAACTCACCAAAAATCGTTATACCTTTGGTGTACAGTAGTTGACCTAACGCTACAATATTCGCCTGCAAAGCCCTTACGAATATCATCGGCAGAACACTTGCATATATAAGCTTTATCGGAAATCTACCTCTCGCACCTCTTACAAGCGAATGAGCTAGGGGTATTTCGACTCTTGTACCCTCAAAGAACACTACAAGCAGTATTATAATTATTGTCGATATTATGGCAAGGATTCCACCCTCTAAAAGCAGAAACACCAATCCGCTACCAGTAAGCAAATAACTCAATGGGTAGTGTTGGGCAATGTATACCCATCTCGGTATAATTCCAGCTGGCATTGTCGAATGAGGCGGAGTAATCCAGTTAAACAAGCCTATCACGATAGCCTGAGCGATCCCAGCCAATATAAAGAGACTCACACCACTACCAATGCCCCACTTTGAAACGACTTCATCCATGTAAACGATTAAAACACCACCGATGCAAAGCTGAATGAATATCAAAAACGATATGAAATAAGGGGGAACTCCTAACTTAGCAGCTAAATCTAAATCGGGTTTTAGCAACCCTCCAGCAACCTGTGGAAAGGCTTCGAGTGCTATCATTACGAAAACTAAAAACCTCTGAAAATCTTGATATAAAGCCTGATCCTCTGGGTTCGTTAAATCTAATCTTATTATTCCAGCACCCACCAACAACTGAAGGATTATACTCGCAGTAACAATTGGCCCAATACCTAAAGCCAGAATAGAACCTGTAGCTCCAGCAAACAAAGCCCTATAAGCTGCGAATATATCAATAGATTCTGGAGATAAACCAAAAACCGGAACGTTAGTCAGTATGAAGTATAGAATTAGTATTGCAACCGTCCAAGCGAATTTCTCTTTAAAGTGAACATGCCTCTTAGGCTTTTCAACGCTCGGAATTTTTTGAAAATATGGCCATAAAGCCCTTAAAACCTCCATCAAACCACCACAACTTTTCCTCCAGCAGATTCTATCTTGCTAATAGCCCTTTCTGTTGCACTGGGTATGACTACTTCTATAGGCTTTGTAACGTTTCCACTGCCCAAAAGCTTTGAATAACCGAATTGTGTGAGATCTATTCTGTAAATATCGTCTTTCTTCTCAGCTAATCCAAGTTCAACGAGTTTATCGATTATCTCATCCAAATCCCCAACGTTTAGCTCTGGCCTTGAATACAAGAATTTGTACGTATATTCGTCAAGCTTTCCCTCTCTCTTCAAAGCTCTTAAAGCCTCTTTGACTCTTCTTTCTGCTATGTAATCTTTTCTAATGCAGAATGGTCTTGTGAAGCCATGTTTACCGAATTCGTATAAACCCTCCTTTGCAAGTTTTACAAACTTTATGTACTTATGTTTGTGTACACCAGCGTTTCCTCTACCTCCTCTGTTTCCAGCTCCTCTTCTCTTTTTATGGCTTCCACCACCACAAGTTCTGCTTCCTCTTATCTTTTTAACTTTTTTCTTTGGCATATGTGACCTCTCCTAAATTTAGATTCATAAGATTAACGCATTTTGTAAAGCAACTTCTTTATATCCTTACCGTGATAACCTAAACTTCCAATTGGATAATGCCACTTTATACTTTTAAGTCCACCTCTTGGCGGATGAAGCCTAAATACAGGCTTTAAATCTGGTAAATCCTTAAGGCTAGCCTTTCCTTCAATAACGGCTTTAGCAAACTCTTCTATGGTGTTGTAACCTGTTTTCTCCTTTACGTATTCATCTGTAAGTTTTTTATTCCCAGTTAATCTCCCTCTGAGCCTTAAAAGCATTGCAAGGGTTTCCGCATCGATTTCACCGTAAGCAACGTAATCCTTCACAACTTGAAGCATTCCTCGATATGAAGGTGTATCTGGAATAACCACGCAATGATACCTTTTATGCAATCTGAGCATTGCAAGTGTATCCTTTATCTTCCTGTGAACGCCAACAGTTCCCCTAAGCCTTACAACTGCAAAATACATATTTCACCTCTTTATATACATAGTCTTTCTTAATGCATCATAAGTTGCTCTTGCAAAGTTTATAGTTGTCTTCGTCTGCCCCCTTGTAAAAGTCCAAACGTCTTTTACTCCAGCCAACTCTAATACCTTCTTTGCAACTTCTCCTGCAACTATTCCCAACCCCTTAGGAGCTGGGATTAGAGTAATCCTTACACTACCAGAAGAACCGGTGACTTTAAATGGAATTGAATGCTCTTCACCGCATCCACATTCCCATGAGCCACAACCCCTTTTAACTTTGAATATGTTTATCTTTGCATCGTTTATAGCTTTCTGGATTGCTATAGCAACTTGTGAAGCTTTTCCGACACCTACGCCAACGTAACCATCTCTATTACCCACTACTGCAGTAACTCTAAACTTTGATCTCCTACCACTATCTGTCATTCGTTGCACCATTGATATCTCAAGGACTTCATCTTCTAAGTTTGGCAGAAGTACATCGACTATCTGAGGTTCTTTTAACGGTAATCCGCTTGCAAGAGCTTCATCAATCGTCTTTATCTTACCCTCTGCAACCAACTTCCCAAGCCTTGTCCTAGGAACCCATTCCTCAAGTATCTCGGTCATATTACCACCTTACGGAAACTTTATTATGATCCATCTATTTTGAGCATCGATCTTGGGAACTAGATAGAGGGGATTCTCAAACACTGAGTATTTACATTGATTATTCACTGTTAATCCAAAAGTAATCGCAACATCTTTTGGAATTCTAACAACTTTTCCAATACCAGTAATATTTGGTTCTCGTAAGCTGTAATTACTATTACCTCTACCTACTTGTATATATCCCGCCGATGGTGCTGGCGAGGCAGGATGAGCTATTACTAATTCTTTTGTCTGGTTATTTTTATATAACTTTACTTCATTAACGTTTAACAGTCCAGCCATTTTTAAAATGTCATTCGGTAGAAAAATTCCACATCCATCATTATCTGCATTATATAATATCCTTGTTTGAGTCGTGTTAGGTGTTAGTCCTGCTCCAATAATTACGAAATTATTATTCATACAATCACCCCGCAAGTATGGCATCTTTAACCTCTTCAACATGCTTTGGCAGATCAGTCGGTTTTAAACCCCTTCTCTCGTATTCAGTAAACAACTCTGGTCTCATCTCATAATAGCTTGCTATATGCTCTCCCTTTATCCTTGAATCGTCTGGAAGTATCTCTGGACTATGAGGAACTTTTAATCCAGCTTCGACTGCCCCTCTTAACACTGCAAAAACCCTCGAACCCTTAGCTGGAGTATGTAAACCAATATCGAGCACTGCTTCATTAATTCCCTTCTCTAGGGCTTTCTTACCTATAAGCAATCCAGTTAGATATGCAGCTGGAGTGTTGTTTAGGTCTCCTTTCCAGCCATACTTCGTGAGCATAGAGGAGTCTATACCAATTAAAACCCTATCACCATCTGGATGATATTCAATTATCTGGGCTATAACCCTTGTATTGGTTATTCTAACAACTAATCTTGGCTTTCTTGAAAGGAGTAATTTTAACCTCTTCCTGTAATTTGTCTTTCCCTCTCTTCTACGTCTATATGGAACCTTATACCTTGGCCCCCTTGCCACCCTATCACCTCTTTAACAATCCCATCTGCTCAATGTACGCATTCAGGTGTGCTACACTCTTGAATTCTCCACCTTTAGCTTTCCTATACAACATCCTATAAGTTCTCCTATCTATTAAGCCGTTATCTCTCAAAAACCTTAACCTCTTCCTAATAGCCCTAATTCTCATCATCCACTGTTCTTTCCTTGATAACCTTGCAGTCTTCTTACCTTTTCTGCTTCCATGTCCTCTTCTCCTTCCCTTTCTCTTTTGAGCTTTTCTCTTATTTATTCTAACCCTGCAAACTCCTTTAACTGGTTTTCTCTTGATCACACCCTTTTCTATTAGCTCTCTTACGTCTTCTTTAGTTGCTGCGGAAGATATATCTTCTAATGCCGATGGATCAAACCAAACTCTGTTTTGTCCACACTTGAGTATTTGAGCTGCTAAACGTCTCTGTAACCTTAAATCCATAGTATCACCTCATCGTCGGATTCAGAATCTTTATTCCAAGTTCTTTTGCTTTTTCTTCAATTAGTAATCTCTTCTTTAAGCCTACACAAGATGCTATCCTTATCGCTTGCCTTTCCTTATCAACTCTTTCAAGGTCTTTTACATTGTAAACCAAAACCTCTTCATAGCCAGATGGATGCAAACCCCTTACAGCCTTTGGCGAACCAAATCCAACGTTAACTGGTATCCTCCCAGACCACTTGCCGCCAACTCTCTTTCTAAGCTTGTTGTGCAATCCCCTTGGTCTTCTCCAACTCTTATCTCTAAGTCTGAGTTTTTTATTCCAGCAGTATCTTCTAAATTCTGGTTTTCTTGCTTTTAACCTCCTCCTCAATTTTATAAGCTTTTTAATCTCCTCTATGCTCATACTATCACCTCATGATGGCTTTTCAACTATGTAAATCCCATCTTGGAAGACTCTTGGATCTTTTCTCTTGATCTTAGTAGCCTGCTCAAGATTCGCCGCTGTCTGTCCACATTCTTCGATATCGATTCCCTTAACTATGATCTCTTGTCCTCTTATTTCGACTTGTGTTCTTCCAACTATCTTCGCCCTTCTTGGATGCTTTTCTCCAAGGAAATTCTCTATAACTACTTCATTACCTTCAACTCTAACTTTAATTGGGAAGTGAGCGTAAACAACCTTAAGCTTATATTCAAAACCGTCTTTAACGCCAGTAATCAGATTACTTATATGGGCAGCAAAGGTTCCAACCATAGCCTTTAGCTTCTTCTTTGGATTTTCTGCGTAAACTCTAATCTTCGAGTCCAACTTTTCAATGTAAATGCCCCTATATTTTAAGAACCTTGAATTTTCACCTTTTGGCCCTTTAACCTTTACAAGGTAACCGTTTACTGTGTCTCCTTCAATACTCACTTCAACTCCATCTGGAATCTCTATAAATCTCTCTTCAATAGACGTAAGCAAGTAGGACACCTCCAAGCCTCTTTTCTCTTGCCTCTTTTTGTGACATAACACCTTGAGTGGTAGAAACGATTAGAATTCCAAAATCTCTTGCAGGCAAATACCTCTTCTCAAACTTCTCGTATTCCGTAACCTTAGCAGAAAACCTAGGTCTTATAGCACCGCAGTCGTTTATTCTACCAGCTAGTTCAACTATAAACTTCCCACCTCTGTGATCATCGATGTATTCAAAACTCTTTATATAGCCGTACTCCTTCATAACCCTTAGAACATTGCCGATTAGCTTTGAAGCAGGTTTTATTTCGCATTTATCTTTTCCAACTCTTTCAGCGTTTTTTATTGTTGACATAGCATTTGAAAGGGTATCGACACTCATAGCGATCACCAGTACTTCTTAAATCCCAATTCAGCTGCTACCTCCCTAAAACACTGCCTACAAAGATATATTCCGTACTTCCTTATGAGTCCTCTTTTCCTTCCACATCTCCTACACTCATTTGCACCTCTTCCGAACTTCTTCCTCTGCTCTTTCATTCCACTTTCACCCCCAGACTTTCAAGCCATTTTATCGTTTCTTCTTTTGTAATTCTATGCTTACTCCCAACTTTACTCTTGCATCTTCTCCTCCTCGCAACTCTAAAACCCCTTCTTTTAAGGGATACACATACATCCATTCCAAATATACCTATATCTGGATCGTATTCAACTCCCGGCAAATCTATATGTTCCTCTATACCAAATGAGAAGTTTCCGTCACTTATCTGCCTTCTACTGAGCTTCATTTCTTTAACGCTCAAAGCATCCATTAAAAACTTATATGCTTTTTCTCCTCTTAACGTGACCTTAGCTCCTATCGCTTCACCTTTCCTAATCCCGAAGCCTCGAATCGTTTTCTTCGCATAAGTTGCTACAGGTTTCTGACCGGTTAATAGTTCTAAAACTTTCATAGCCTTTTGATGTCTTTCACCACTCTCGCCAACTCCGATATTGATAACTACTTTATCGATTAGTATTTCCCTCATCGGATTTTCCCTTTTCTCAGTTTGCGCTATCATCTCAGACACCTAGATCTATTACGGGTTTATCACTATCCTTTTTACCGATGACAAATATGTAATCGACGATTGTGGTAATATCTTTTTCTTCTGTTTCAACAGTTACGAGGTTTGGAGCGGAACTTCTAACGACTTTGTACTCCTTTAATCTTCCAATTGTTCCAGCGTGGCTTCCACCAGTAATCATTACTAATGCCCCTTCTTCAAATTTCAGATGATCAACTATTTTCTTTTCTGGAATCCTTAAAAGTAAACTGTCCTTGGTTTTGTACTCATTTGAGCCAAGGATATTTGTTCCATCAAATAAATTCAACTGGATTCTGCCACCTTTAACCATCGTCTTATTCACAATCTTATACAACTTTAAATGAGCCTCACTTATGTCTATCTCTTTTGGAACGTATCTTCCCTTCTCATCAAACGAAATCCTATAACACTTCTCAAGTTTTGGAATCGTTATGACGTCAAAAAGTCCAACTGGGAACTTGTAGTCTTTTCTTGGTACTCCGTCTACTAGTATTTCACCAGCAGCAATGATTCTTCGAGCTTCTCTTGCAGTATCTGCAAGCTTTAGGAAATCTCTAACTATCAGTAGAAGTGGTATTGCCTCTTTATTATGGGGACCGGGAGAAGGCTTAACAACCCATTTAGCAACTTTTCTTGGAATTTTATAAGTTTTTGGGGCAGATAATCTCTTTTGATGCATATCTATCACTTCCTCTCAAGTATCTTCTTTCTAACTTCATCAACTTCTCCAAGCTCAATTATCATGACGTTTGAAGGATGAATCGGAACTAAAACTTCTGTTCCATCCGCTTTTGTAATAGTCGCACCTTCGACTTTTATTCTGCACCTCTTCATGTCCACTTCAATGACTTTTCCCTTGTGTCCTTTGAATTCTCCACGCATGATCAAAACTTTATCGCCCTTTCTTATTCTAATCGCTCTCTTTCCGTATTTCTTCCTAAGCTCTTTTGATAATGTCGCATGGAGTAATCTGTGCCTTTCATGGAGCTTTGCTTCTTTAAACAACCACCTCCTCCACTTCCTCGGCTGTTTGGATTTTGGAATCGGCATAATACCACCTAAACTATAATCGTTGCAATAGTACCTATTTTCGGAAACCTTTCAGCTGCTTCCCTTGCAACTGGGCCACGGATTTCTGAACCTCTTGGATCTCCCCTCTCATTCGTTATAACTGCTGCATTGTCTTCAAACTTAACTCTTGTCCCATCTGGTCTTCTGTACTCTTTTCTTTGCCTAATTATCACTGCGTAATGAACTTGCTTTCTGATTTCTGGAGTTCCCTTCTTTACGCTTACAACTACTATATCTCCAACACCAGCCGCGGGATACCTACGCCTAACTCCTTTGTAACCCTTGACTGCGATTATCTCAAGCTCTCTCGCCCCCGTGTTATCTGCACAGATCAAACGAGCTCCAGTAGGCAAGCAACGTGGCACAATGGCTCTAATCGCCTTCACGCCTAACCACCTCCACTATAACAAAACTCTTAGTCTTACTTATAGGTCTACACTCAGCAATCGTAACGATATCTCCGGGTTTTGCATTGATACAAGGAGGATTGTGAGCGTGAAGCTTCGACTTCTTCTTCATATACCTTTCATATTTCGGCACATATCTGATCAACTCTCTTTCAATTGTAGCAGTTTTTTGATAGACTTTGACAACTCTTCCTCTAAGAATCTGTCCTCTAACCCTCAAATCGCCATGAAATGGACAGTTTTTATCATTGCATTCCCTTTCTGGAGGCTTCACATCTATCCCTATATCCTTTACCATATCCCAACACCTTTCGCCCTCTTTAACAGTATCAATCCCCTCTTAATCCTCTCCTCAGGTCTGTAAGCTATTAAATCACCACTAATCCTAAACACCTTGTCACCATACCAAACTCTGAAGGTTCTACTTTTCTTCGCTATTGTTTTTAAACCTTTTTCAGTCATAATTTTTAGAGTGTTTTGAGTTTCATCGTAAACCTCGCCTTTTATACCGATTTCACATCTATTCGGACTATCGATAACTTCTACCTTAAGCCCTATCCAGTCGTGGGCTATAACCTTTAAGCTCTGTAACCTTCTTCTCTTAGAGCGGTTTTTATCCGTGCTATATCCCTCCTAATGTTCCTAATCCTCATCGGATTCTCTATTGAGCCACCACTCCTCACAAGTGTTCTGAGCTTAAGCAATTCGAGTTCAAGCTCCCTCAACTTTTTCAGCTTCTCCTCTCTGCTCATCTTCCTTATCTCCTCCATGCGCATCTATCTCAACCTCCTTGACTTTGAACTCATCTGGAAGTTCAACATCTGGCGGAATTATCTTAACGCTAACACCATATACCCCAAGCTTCTTGATCGCTATGTCAAATCCCTTTCTGACTAAGCTAAATGCTGGATCTCCAGTGTGAACAATTGTTCCAGCCATAAACTTTTCAGTTCTTGCTCTTTCACTAACGAGTTTACCGCTTATCTCAATTAGGCATCCCTTAGCTCCAGCTTCCATTATTCTATATAGAAATCTGTATCCGGCTCTTCTGAAGTACCATCCCCTTTCCAAAGCTCTTGCCAAAAGTGATGCCATTAGTTGTGCGTTAAACTCTGGCTTCTCTATTTCGTCAACGCTGATCTGTGGATTGTCTAAGCCAAACTCTTTTAGCTTTTCTGTAAGCATTTTTATCCTTCTTCCACCTTTGCCGATTACTAAGCCGGGTCTTTCGACGAATAGGGTCACCTGAGTGCCTAATGGTGTTCTAACTATGTCTATTCCACCAAATCCAGCGTTTTTGACCTCTTCTTTAATCCACTCCTTGACTTTTAACTTCTTTATCTTGTCTTCAATGAACTTCCTCTCTACACCCATTACCTCACCTCTGCAACAACTTCTACAGTTGTCAACTGCTGAAACCAAGGAGTAGCTCTACCAAATGCCCTAGGCCAATACTTCTTTATCTTTCTACCCATCTTAGCTTGGATATGAGTTATAACGAGTTCATCTTTATTCAATCCTTTATATTCGGCATTTGCTTCAAGGTTTTTCAGTACTTTCAGTATATACTTCGCTGCCTTCTGTGGATACCTTCCAGCATACCATCCATTTAACCCACTTCTGTGTGGTACTTTTTTCTTATACCTCCTAAACGGAACTGGTCTTTTCATAGCTATAACTTCCTCTAAGTACTTCATTGCCTCAACGAGCTTCTTACCTCTGAGTTCTCTGCAGATCTCAACTGCATGCTTGAAGCTTATCGGCATCTCGTAACCCATAGCTTTAGCTGCTTTCGTTTCATCTTCTGGCTGGTAAGAGTACTTTATCCTCGCCATAGGAGGTCACTTGAGTGGAACGTATTTACTGCTACGTGTAGCACCAACTCCCGGCCCTGAATGCTTCTCAAACTTCCTCGTCTGAGCGAATTCGCCTAAGCGATGCCCTATCATCTCTGGCTTTATATCAACTCTAACGAACTCCTTACCGTTATGAACATAGATAGTCCTTCCTACCATTTCTGGCAGAACTATCATGTCTCTACAGTGAGTTCTTGCCCAACCCTTCTTTCTTAGCTTCCTTAGCAGTTTCTCTTCTTGCTCTGTGAAGCCTCTCTTAATCTTTCTCCTCTCCCTTGCTGGAAGAAGCTTAGCAAACTCTTCCAAGCTCATCTTTTGGAGTTCTTCAAGCGTATAGCCTCTATACCTAAACTCCCTCGGTCTTATAATTTTACTCTTCAACGCCATTACTTCCTCACCCCCGTCCTCTTTGCAGCGATACTACCGACTTTTCTACCAGGAGGAGCATTTCTACTAACTGTCTTCGGTCTACCGACGTGCTGATGCTTACCACCTCCAAACGGATGATCGACAGCGTTCATAGCAACTCCTCTTACCCTTGGATATTTAGCAGCTTTGCTCTTCATCTTATGATACTTCTTCCCAGCCTTAACGAATGGCTTATCAACTCTTCCACCACCGGCTACTACGCCAATCGTTGCTCTGCACATAGGATGGAACCACTTTAGCTTTCCAGAGGGCATCTGAACGAGGACTTTATCTTCTTCTCTTGCAACTACTATTGCAAAAGTTCCACTAGCCCTTGCAAATCTTCCACCATCTCCTGGGATGTTTTCAACGTTGCATATCGGCGTTCCTTCTGGTATGTTTTTAAGGAAAGTCGAGTTTCCCGGTTTTATCTCAACATTATCTCCAGCGTAAACGATATCTCCAGTTCCTATACCTTCTACAGCGATCATATACGTTTTACTTCCATCTGGAAGTTGAACAAGGGCTACTGGCCCATTCCTCGCTGGATCGTGCTGGATATCTATTACCTTAGCTTCAATAGTCCTATCAACTGAGAACTTCAGATGCTTTATCTCAGCTCTATACTTATGAGATGGAGCAGTATAAGTTGGAGTTCCCTTCCCCCTATTTTGGGCAATTATACGCTTACCCATAACACCACCTCAGAACACACCCAACTTAGACAGTATCTCCTCAGCCGAGTACTCCGGCTTAAGCTTGATATAAGCCTTCTTCTCACCTTTAGGAGTTATAAGCGTGTTAACTCTCTCAACTTCAACTCCAAACAGTTTTTCAATTTCCCTCTTTATCTGCTTTTTATTTGCTCTGATATCAACTATAGCCGTAAGAATGTTCTTTTCAAGCTGAGCTACAGCCTTTTCAGTTATTAGAAAACACTTTATCAGCATAACCACTCCCCCAAATACTCTATCGCGGATTTACTCCAAACAGTAAGCCTTCCAGCGTGACAACCGGGGGCAAGGAGTTCAACGTTTAGATTTCTAACTAAAACCGCATCAACCCCCGGCAAATTCTTAGCAGCTTTTAGAATTCCGTCATCTCTGCCAACTACAAGTAAAACGCTCTTCTTCATCTTATACCTTCTTCCCCTCATCTTTCCCTTGCCCGCTCTATACCTCTTCGTTTCCTTAGCCCTTTCAACGTCTTCGTAAACCCCAATTGCCTTGAATACCTCTATGACTTCTTTAGTTTTCTTAATTGATTCTATATCGTTAACAACGACTTTGGGAAGTTCTCCTTCAAATAAATGATCTTCTTTTCCAATCACCATTAATGAATTTTCATTTTCACTAAATTCACCAGGATCTACTTTCGAAAACACTTTAACTCCATTCTCATCATCTACGAATAATAAATCCTTTCTTAGAATAAGCATTTTATACGTCAATCTAGGATCATCATTGGGAT
>CAZFII010000002.1:0-23397 GCA_964518925.1 uncultured archaeon | reverse complement strand
GTTCATGTGGTATTACAATCGGCTGAGGTGGTGTTTGTGTTAAGTGGACAAGTCTTTTAAAGCTAAACGTTCCTTTTTTATAATGTTACTTAAACTCAAAGAATTTTATTTAGAAATAATGTAATTAATAATTAATAATATAGGGTAGAGATTAATTATTTATGCCGTGCATTAGTAATAACATTCTATGGTCGAGTTTGACATCGTCTACTGGAAGGACAAAGTAAAAGGTGAACTTTCAAGGATGCATAAGAAAATGGACGAATATGCATACAGAATTGCTGGAATCGGAGAATGGAGAGCTTGTAGAGGTCAAGGAGGGAGTTCCAACAGTTATAAAAATAGAAAAAGTAGAGTTTCCACCAAACTCTATATGTATTATGCTTGCAAGGATGAGACACGCCTTAGGAGCTGTTCTTGAAATTCTACACGCTGGAGAACCACGATATGTAGAAAAGGTCAGATGGGCTGATCAAGTAATATTTCTACCGATATGTGATGGCGTAGTAAAAAAAGGTGACCTTTTAGGAGTTGTAAACGTTATTTACATAAAGAAATCAAAAATCCTTCACATACTTGAAAAACTCGAAGAAGTATTAGCAATGGACGTAGATGAGCTCATAAAATCAAAGGATTGGCCATTCCTATTTCAATAATAAAAATTTTTATTTGATTTTCAGGTTCTAATTACGATAAGACGCTTTGAATAAAAATATATTCAATATTTTTATATCGCCCTGAGAGACTAAAGAGTATGATAGACAAGGAGTTTATAGATTTAGAATATAAACCAGAAAACGACATAATCTGTACGTTTAAAATTGAACCCTCAAATGGCTTAAGCATTGAAGAAGTAGCAGCAAAGGTTGCATCTGAGAGTTCTGTTGGAACTTGGACAGATTTGACAAGAATTCCAGAGAGAGTTCAAAGGATAAAGGCTAGAGTATTTTACATAAACGGAAACATAGTAAAAATAGCTTATCCGCTTGATTTGTTTGAAGAGGGAAACATTCCACAGCTTTTGAGTAGTATTGCAGGTAATATCTTCGGAATGAAAGCCGTGAAGAATCTAAGACTTGAAGATGTAGAGTTTCCGCTTGAATACCTCAAGTGTTTTAAAGGTGCAAAGTTTGGAATAGATGGAATAAGAAAGAGATTAAACATAAAGAATAGACCACTACTTGCAACTGTTCCAAAGCCAAAAGTTGGATTCGATGCGGACGAGTTTGCAGAAGTCGCATACGAATCCTTGCTTGGAGGAGTAGATTTAATAAAGGACGATGAAAACTTAACAAATCTGAAATTTATAAGGTTTGAGGAGAGATTGAACAAGGTTATGAAAACAATTGAAAAAGTTGAAAAGGAAACAGGAGAGAAGAAGAGCTATCTTGTCAACATAACTTCTGAAACAAAGGAGATGCTTAGGAGGGCTAAAGCTGTTGCAGATTACGGAAATGAATACGTAATGATAGACGTGCTTACCGCTGGTTTTTCAGCTTTGCAAGCACTTAGAAATGAGTGTGAAGATTTAAACCTTGCAATCCATGCACACAGAGCTATGCATGCCGCTTTTACAAGAAACGAAAAACATGGAATTGCTTTAAGAGTTATGACGAAGCTTGTAAGGATTGTAGGCGTTGATAATATTCATGTTGGTACCGGTGTTGGTAAGATGGTTGGAGAAGTTGAAGAAGTCAAGGAACTTGCAGATATATGTAGAAAGGAATGGCATCACCTAAAACCGATATTTCCAGTCTCTTCTGGTGGTCTACATCCGGGATTAGTACCGAGTATAATAGAATTCTTTGGGATAGACGTAATAATTCAAGCTGGTGGAGGAATTCACGGACATCCAGATGGAACTTATGCAGGAGCTAAAGCTATGAGGGAAGCTGTAGAATTAACGTTAAAGGGAGAAAGTCTTGAAAATGGCGGGAAAGAACTCAAAAGAGCTTTAGAAAAATGGGGGTAGATTTATGCCCATACTTTTGGTTATCGTTGACGGGATGCCAGATCGTCCAATTAATGGAAAGACGCCTTTAAGTGTTGCAAAAAAACCAAACATGGACAAAATAGCTGAATTAGGGATAAATGGAATAATGGACACAATTGCTCCAGGAATAAGACCGGGAAGCGATACGAGCCATTTAGCTTTATTGGGTTACGATCCACACAAATACTACACTGGTAGAGGCCCATTTGAAGCGGCTGGAGTCGGAATAGATGTAAAACCCGGAGATGTAGCGTTCAGAGTTAACTTTGCAACTGTAAAGGGTGAGGGATCGATATTTGACAAGGTAGTCGTAGATAGAAGAGCTGGAAGAATAGAAAACACGGAAGAACTAATTAAAGCTATAAAAGAAGAAGTAAAACTTCCCGTAGAATACGAGCTTAAGAGAGCTACTGGACATAGAGCTGCATTCGTTTTAAGAGGTGTTGAATCGCATGAAGTCACTGATACAGATCCCAAGAAGATTGGAGCTAAGGTTAAGGTTTGCAAGCCTTTAAACGATAAAGCTACTAAAGTTGCTGAAATAGTTAACGAATTCATGCAAAAAGCTCATGAAGTTCTTGAAAGACATCCGCTTAATGAAGAAAGAGAGAAAAAGGGTTTACCTAAAGCAAACGCTATTTTATTGAGAGGGGCTGGAGTAGTTCCAAAGATTGAAAGCTTCAAAGATAAATTTGGATTGAACCTTGCAGTGATTTCTGCAACAGCTTTAATAAGAGGTGTTGGAAAGATGGTCGGTGGAAAGCTTATAGATGTCAAAGGCGCAACTGGAAACAGATTTACAAACATAGAAGCGAAGGTTGACTCAGCGATAAAAGCTTTAAAAGACTTTGACGTAGTTCTACTCCACTTTAAGGCTACTGATGAACTAGGTCACGATGGTGACTTCAATGGAAAGAAAGAGTTTATTGAGAAATTAGATATGTACTTTTCAAAGTTTTTAGAGCTCGACTATGATGAAGTCTGTTTAATTATCACATCAGATCACTCAACGCCTGTAAGCGTTCGAGAACATACAGCAGATCCAGTTCCAGTTGCAATACTTAACAATAGCGTTAGAAGAGATGACGTAAAGATTTTCTCAGAGTTTGAAGCTTATAAGGGTGGACTGTGCAGGATTAGAGGCTTAGATCTATTAAACATTGCAAGGGACTTGTTGAATTTGATAGAAAAGTTTGGAGCTTGATCTTTAAACTATTTTTATAAATTATGATGTACATTGTCGAACAATTTTCAAAAAGAGCTGTATAGTTGCTCTAATCTCATGATGAGGTGGTGATGCAATATTGTTGATGAAGTATTTAAATTGGCTACAATATGGTGTCACAACCAAAAAGAGAAGCTCTAATCCATTTAAGAAGGGTTAGCAACCTAATCTTCGGATATTTTTCGATAAAGCAAATTCTGCTAGTTAACTTTTCGCACTAGGTTAAGAATGCATCCACTTAAAGCGTAAAAGCTGGTGGTGATATAACATTGTTGATAAGGTATTTAAATTATCCACAATGTGGTGTCACGACCTAAAAGCTTACATATCCAATATTTAAATTTTTCGCATAAAGTGGACATATTCACATATCCCATCGTAAAAAATAAAAGTTATCAAATTAACAAATCTCAAATGTTTGAAAAGCTTGTAATACCTCAGAACACGAAGTTTGAAGAGAGGAACATAATAGTCAACGGAGATGTAGTAATCGGTGCGAATTCAAAAGTAGATTACGGGATTATTGCGAAAAAAATTCTTATCGGAGAAAGGACTGTTATCAACGGCGATATAATTGGTGATGAGGTTAGGATTGATGCGCTTTGCACTGTGAAAGGGAACGTAACTTCAAAAGGAGATGCGTACATAGGCAGCTTTGTCAATATAGGTGGAAAGTTAACCGTTTATGGTGATTTAGAAATCGGTAGAAATGTCAGAATAAGAAAAGGATTTGAAGCAAAGGGGCTCATTACAGTTGAAGATCCATTACCTATTTTGGTATTTATATTTTTATATTTGATTTATCTACTCAATATAAAAAGGGTTGAAGAAATCGAAGAGCTATTTAAGGATGTAGAAGAGTTTGAATCTCCATTAATAATTCCCGAAAACAGTGTAGTTGGAATAGACAGAATAGAGACTTCCAAGCCTATAGAGATCACGAATAGCAGAGTACTTGGAAATATAAAAGCTGGAGACGTGCTCGTATATCAAAGCGAGATATTTGGCAGTGTAAGAGGAAGAAATATAATAATTGACAATAGTAGAATTCATGGAGCTGTCGAGGGTAGAGAAGTACACGTAACAAACTCATCTGAAGTGTTTGGATACGTAAAAGCTGAAAAGATATATATGGAAATAGGCTGTATCGTTGAGGGAGGGATGATTGGAAAGAAAGGTGTTTGGATAATACAAAAAGGTGTTGACAATGATCTGGGAAAGAGAGAAGTTCAAAAGGATGTTTCCTAATCTATACCATGAAATAGAAGGTAGAACAATTCCAACGGTATTAGATCACTTCGAGATTTGTCAAAATGAAGAAGAAGCTTTAGAAATTGTAGACTTCTTTGAGAGAACGGGAGAAATTACAAAGGAATACGCTAACTTCCTAAGGAAGAACATAAAACTCTTTAGTTATTTATTTGGTACAAGGAAAAGAGGAGATTATGCAAAAAGGGGTTTGAGATGATAGAAATTGGAATTGCTGGAAAACCAAATGCTGGGAAGTCTACGTTTTTCAAGGCTGCTACTCTCGTAGACGTTGAAATCGCAAATTACCCATTCACAACGATTCAGCCAAATGTTGGTATTGCATATGTAAGAGTTGAATGCGTTTGTAGGGAGCTTGACGTTGAATGCAAAAACTGCGTAGATGGGTGGAGATTTATTCCTATAAAGCTCATAGATGTAGCTGGATTAGTACCAGATGCACATAAAGGAAGAGGATTAGGAAATGAGTTTTTAGACCATCTTAGACAAAGTGAAGCAGTAATTCACGTAGTCGATGCATCTGGCTCAACAGATGCAGAAGGAAATGAGATAGGGATTGGAGAAAGAGATCCAATCGAAGATGTAAAATTTTTGAACTACGAAATCGATATGTGGTTTTACAGCATTTTGAAGAGAAATTGGGATAAAATAGTTAGGAGAGCAAAAGCTGAGAAGAGAGATTTTTCAAGGTTTCTATCAGAGCAATTAGCTGGATTAGGATTTAGGGATTGGATGGTCAGAGAAGCACTTAAATCCATGGACAAAAGCTTTGATGAGTTTAAAGATGAAGATCTAAGGGTTTTTGCTTCTGAACTTAGAAAAAAGAGGATGAAAATGGTTATAGCTGCGAACAAAGCGGATAAAGCTCCAAAGAGGTTTATAGAATCCTTAAGATCACTTCCAGAAATAGTAATTCCAACTTCAGCAGCATATGAGTTAATCCTTAGGACTGCCGCAAAAAACGGCTATATAAAATATCTACCGGGAGATTCCGACTTCAAAATACTAAAAGAATTAAACGAAAAGCAGAGGAAAGTTTTAGAAAAGATAAGAGATTTTATGAAGGAATATGGGGGAACTGGAGTTCAAAAAGTTATAAATACAGTCGTATTCGATCTGCTGGATTACATAGTCGTTTATCCCGTTGAAGATAACTTAAGAGCACAACTTTTCGCACTAGGTTAAGAATGCATCCACTTAAAGCGTAAAAGCTTACATATCCAATATTTAAATTTTTCGCACAAAGTGGACATATCCACATATCCCATCGTAAAAAATAAAAGTTATCAAATTAACAAATCTCAAATGTTTGAAAAGCTTGTAATACCTCAGAACACGAAGTTTGAAGAGAGGAACATAATAGTCAACGGAGATGTAGTAATCGGTGCGAATTCAAAAGTAGATTACGGGATTATTGCGAAAAAAATTCTTATCGGAGAAAGGACTGTTATCAACGGCGATATAATTGGTGATGAGGTTAGGATTGATGCGCTTTGCACTGTGAAAGGGAACGTAACTTCAAAAGGAGATGCGTACATAGGCAGCTTTGTCAATATAGGTGGAAAGTTAACCGTTTATGGTGATTTAGAAATCGGTAGAAATGTCAGAATAAGAAAAGGATTTGAAGCAAAGGGGCTCATTACAGTTGAAGATCCATTACCTATTTTGGTATTTATATTTTTATATTTGATTTATCTACTCAATATAAAAAGGGTTGAAGAAATCGAAGAGCTATTTAAGGATGTAGAAGAGTTTGAATCTCCATTAATAATTCCCGAAAACAGTGTAGTTGGAATAGACAGAATAGAGACTTCCAAGCCTATAGAGATCACGAATAGCAGAGTACTTGGAAATATAAAAGCTGGAGACGTGCTCGTATATCAAAGCGAGATATTTGGCAGTGTAAGAGGAAGAAATATAATAATTGACAATAGTAGAATTCATGGAGCTGTCGAGGGTAGAGAAGTACACGTAACAAACTCATCTGAAGTGTTTGGATACGTAAAAGCTGAAAAGATATATATGGAAATAGGCTGTATCGTTGAGGGAGGGATGATTGGAAAGAAAGGTGTTTGGATAATACAAAAAGGTGTTGACAATGATCTGGGAAAGAGAGAAGTTCAAAAGGATGTTTCCTAATCTATACCATGAAATAGAAGGTAGAACAATTCCAACGGTATTAGATCACTTCGAGATTTGTCAAAATGAAGAAGAAGCTTTAGAAATTGTAGACTTCTTTGAGAGAACGGGAGAAATTACAAAGGAATACGCTAACTTCCTAAGGAAGAACATAAAACTCTTTAGTTATTTATTTGGTACAAGGAAAAGAGGAGATTATGCAAAAAGGGGTTTGAGATGATAGAAATTGGAATTGCTGGAAAACCAAATGCTGGGAAGTCTACGTTTTTCAAGGCTGCTACTCTCGTAGACGTTGAAATCGCAAATTACCCATTCACAACGATTCAGCCAAATGTTGGTATTGCATATGTAAGAGTTGAATGCGTTTGTAGGGAGCTTGACGTTGAATGCAAAAACTGCGTAGATGGGTGGAGATTTATTCCTATAAAGCTCATAGATGTAGCTGGATTAGTACCAGATGCACATAAAGGAAGAGGATTAGGAAATGAGTTTTTAGACCATCTTAGACAAAGTGAAGCAGTAATTCACGTAGTCGATGCATCTGGCTCAACAGATGCAGAAGGAAATGAGATAGGGATTGGAGAAAGAGATCCAATCGAAGATGTAAAATTTTTGAACTACGAAATCGATATGTGGTTTTACAGCATTTTGAAGAGAAATTGGGATAAAATAGTTAGGAGAGCAAAAGCTGAGAAGAGAGATTTTTCAAGGTTTCTATCAGAGCAATTAGCTGGATTAGGATTTAGGGATTGGATGGTCAGAGAAGCACTTAAATCCATGGACAAAAGCTTTGATGAGTTTAAAGATGAAGATCTAAGGGTTTTTGCTTCTGAACTTAGAAAAAAGAGGATGAAAATGGTTATAGCTGCGAACAAAGCGGATAAAGCTCCAAAGAGGTTTATAGAATCCTTAAGATCACTTCCAGAAATAGTAATTCCAACTTCAGCAGCATATGAGTTAATCCTTAGGACTGCCGCAAAAAACGGCTATATAAAATATCTACCGGGAGATTCCGACTTCAAAATACTAAAAGAATTAAACGAAAAGCAGAGGAAAGTTTTAGAAAAGATAAGAGATTTTATGAAGGAATATGGGGGAACTGGAGTTCAAAAAGTTATAAATACAGTCGTATTCGATCTGCTGGATTACATAGTCGTTTATCCCGTTGAAGACGAGAACAAGTTCACAGATACGAAAGGAAACGTTTTGCCAGATGCCTTTTTGGTTAAGAAGGGTACTACTGCAAGGGATTTAGCCTATATGATACATACAGATATTGGAAAACACTTCATATACGCAGTAGATGCAAAGAAAAAGATTAGGGTTTCAGAAGATTACGAGTTAAAACACAACGATGTTATAAAGATCGTTTCAAGTGCATGATAAATATATATTCAATTTTATAAATATTAAAATAAACAAATATATTGCTACAATTTAACACTAAAGTTGAGAAATTGAAGCTATGAGGGTAAATTTCGATGAGTTTAAATTTCCTAAACTGATCACATAAATAGCCAGATTGGGATAAAATAGAGTTGTAGTGGAGGCATGTCTAAACCGATAAATAAAAATAGGGGTATGTAAGAGTTGATATATACTTGGAGGTGTTCAAATGGTTGTTGAACTTAGAAAGGGAGCATTAGTAGTTGATGAGCTAAAAAACGTAAGTATAAGAATTGGTGAAATCGTTACAGAAGAGGAAGAATGGGCTCCAATGGGCCCAACACCAATGCCAGGAATTGCAACACTTAGAAATTGGGATCACTTCTTGTTAAAGAGATATAGACCGTTTTACGCACCTTACTGCGATATGTGCTGCTTATGTACAATGGGTAAATGTGATTTAACTGGAAACAAGAGAGGAGCTTGTGGTATTAACTTAGAGGCACAACAGGCTAGAATTGTTGCTTTAGCATGTGCTATTGGTGTTTCAGCTCATGCAGGGCATGCAAGACATCTGCTGCACGACATAGAGCATATGCTTGGCAAAAAGCTCGATGAAATACCAGTTGACATGGGGCCTGAGATTGCGGAAGTTGCACCTCTTTGTCAGCTCATAACAGGAATAAAGCCAAGAACTCTTGCAGATTTGGATAGAGCTTTGAAATATGTAGAGGAGCAGATAGTTCAGGTTGTAGACTCATTACATACTGGACAGGAAGGTAGCTTTTTGGATTACGAGTCCAAAGCCTTCCACCTTGGAATGCTTGACTCTCTAGCTAAAGAGATTGCAGACATCGCACAGATTTGTGCATTTGGATTTCCAAAGGGTGAAGACAACCAGCCACTAATTGAAGTTGGAATGGGTGTATTGGACAGAAGTAAGGCGATAGTCCTCGTAATTGGACATCACGCACCTCCAGCTATTGATATTGCAAATTACATCGAGGAAAACGGACTTGAAGATGAAGTAGAAATCGGTGGAATCTGTTGTACAGCAAATGACGTTTCAAGATACTATCAAAAGGCAAAGATCGTTTCAGCTTTGGGTAGGCAGCTTAAGGTTGTAAGGGCTGGATTAGCGGATGTAATAGTGATCGATGAACAGTGTATAAGAGCTGATATACTGTACCATGCTGGAAAACTCGGTATTCCCGTTATATGTACGAACGACAAGGCTATGCATGGATTGCCAGATATGACTCATGAAGATCCAGATAAAATCGTGAAGTATCTACTTGACGGAAATCCAGGAGTAGTGATTCTCGATCCATGCAAAGTTGGAGAAGTAGCTGTTAAAGTTGCACTTGAGAGGAGAAAGAAGAGAGGAGACGACATAGGGCCAGTTTTGAATGAGGAGCAGTTCATGAACTACGTGAAGTCTTGTACACAATGTGGCAATTGTACAATTGCCTGTCCACAGGGTATAAGAATTGGAGAGGCAATGAAAGCTGCCAAAGAAGGAGATAGAAGCAAGCTTGAGAAGTTCTGGGACATATGCATCGCTTGTGGCAGATGTGAGCAGGTATGTCCAAGGGGAATTCCAATCATCGATGTCCTAAACTACGCCGCATGGAACAGAATAATAAACGAAAAGGGTAAGATCAGAAGGGGAAGAGGCCCTGTAAGAGATTCCGAAATTAGACAGGTAGGTGCTCCAATCGTTTTAGGAACTATTCCTGGAGTTATCGCACCTATTGGATGTGGAAACTATCCAAATGGTACTGAGGAGGTATACTTAATCGTTAAAGAATTCGCATCGAGAAACTACATCGTAGTCCTAACTGGATGTATGGCTTTTGATGCTGCATTGTACAAAGATGAGGAAGGAAAGACTGTTTACGAGAGATTCCACGACAGATTTGATGCTGGAGGTGTTCTAAACATAGGAAGCTGTGTCAGCAACGCTCACATTCACGATGCCTGTATTAAGATTGCAAGAATATTCGCTAAGAGGAATATCAGAGCTAACTACGAAGAAATCGCAGACTACATCTTAAACAGAGTTGGAGCTTGCGGTGTTGCATGGGGTGCTATGAGCCAGAAGGCTGCATCGATTGCAACTGGATTCAACAGACTTGGAATTCCAGCCGTAGTTGGACCGCATGGAAGTAAATACAGGAGAGCATTCCTTGGAAGACCATACAGAGATGAAGATTGGATGGTATACGATGTAAAAACTGGGCAAAAGGTTAGAATTGAGCCAGCACCACAAGACCTACTCGTTGCAGCTGAGACTATTGAGGAGGCATTGCCACTAATAGCTAAGCTTTGCATGAGACCAGCTGATACAGACAGAGGAAGAGCTATTAAGCTTACGCACTACATCGACCTAAGCCTTAAGTACTTAGGCAAGATGCCAGACGATTGGCACCTCTTCGTAAGAACCGAAGCAGACCTACCACTGGCAAAGAGAGAAGAGCTTTTGAAGCTACTTGAGGATGAACACGGTTGGAAGATAGACTGGAAGAGAAAGAGGATTGTAGAAGGGCCAATAAGAAAATACGATCCTGGATTCAATCCAACGAATGTTGAGAGGCTATTTAAGGAAGGATTTATGACGTTGTGAGGTGGTAAAATGCCAAAGGCTTTTGAGCAACCGTTTGATGCTGCAAATATACCCGGGCCAAAGATGGCGACATTACTCGAAAAGGGCAGACCTGTAGCTATGATGATTAAGAAGGCTAAGAGACCTCTACTAATCGTTGGCCCAGACATAACAGATGCTATATTTGAGAGAATCCTTAAATTCGCTGAAAAAGGTATACAGATCGTAGCCACTGGAAGTGCTATAAAGAAGTTCGTTGATGCTGGCTATAAAGGTAACAACGTCAAATACGCTGTACTTCATGAATTAACACAGTTCTTACTCGATCCAGAGTGGAAGGGATTTGATGGTAAAGGAAATTATGACCTCGTAGTCATGATTGGAACTGTATACTATCACGGATCCCAGATGTTTGCAGCATTGAAGAACTTTGCACCACACATAAGAGCTATATCTATAGATCGTTACTATCATCCAAACGCTGACATGAGCTTTGGGAACTTATGGAAGAAGGAGGAACAACATTTAAAGCTTTTAGATGAAATTTTAGCTGAATTATAAATTTTTTAGGAGGTGAAAGTATGGTTGAGAGGAAGAGGATTGAAATTCCTGAAGGAGTAAAGGTTAAGGAGGTTGTTGAGGAGATAAAGGAGTTTCCATTTGACATATCACCAATGTATGAAGGTGAAAGAGTAAGAAAAGATGACATGTACGTTGAACTCGGAGGCCCAAACGTAAAGGCAAAGTTTGAACTCGTACTCGCTTTACCACCAGATCAGGTAAACGATGGAAAGGTAACGATTGTTGGCCCAGATTTAGACGAAATGGAAGAAGGCAAGAGCTATCCATATGCCATGATATACTACATCGCTGGCGAACAAATAGAAACAGACCTAGAACCTGTTATAGAGAGGAGAAATCACGACTTCCAAAACTACATTCAGGGTTACATGCACCTAAACCAGAGGTATGAGATATGGTGCAGAATAAGTAAGAGTGCTATAAAGAAGGGTCTTAAGAGTTTAGCTGAAATTGCAAAGGCTACAATGATGCTTTACAAGAACGAACTACCGTTTATAGAGAAGATTGAAGCTGTATACATAACAGATGAAGCACTAGTGGAAAAGATATTAAAAGAGGTTGCAATGCCTATATACGAGGAGAGAGACAAGAGAGTTGAACTCTTGCACGATGAAGATGTCGACGTATTCTACTCCTGCACATTATGCCAGAGCTTTGCGCCTACAAATGTATGTATCGTTAGCCCAGATAGGCCATCGCTCTGCGGTGCTATAACGTGGTTCGATGGTAGAGCTGCTGCAAGGGTTGATCCAGAAGGGCCAATTAGAGAGGTTCCAAAAGGAAACTGCATCGATCCCATAAAGGGTGAATACGATAAGATAAACGAGTTCGCTGCAAGAGAAAGTGGAGGCGAATACACGAGGATTTGCCTGCACAGTTTCTTCGATGCTCCACACACAAGCTGTGGTTGCTTTGAAGTAATTGGATTCTATATACCAGAAGTCGATGGTATTGGATTCGTTCACAGAGGATATACGGGAACAGCTCCAAACGGATTGACGTTCTCCACAATGGCTGGACAGACTGGTGGCGGTAAGCAAATGGTTGGTTTCCTTGGAATCGGTATCGCCTACTTCAGGAGTAAGAAGTTCTTACAAGCAGATGGTGGATGGTACAGAGTTGTATGGATGCCAAAGGAGCTTAAAGAAAGAGTGAAAGATTACATTCCTGAAGACATGAGAGACAAGATAGCTACTGAAGAAGATGCCAATACTATTGAGGAATTAAAAGAATTCCTAAAGAAGGTTGACCATCCAGTAGTTAAGGGTGTCGTAAGACCCGTTGACGGTAAGAAGATTACCGAGGGCTGGAAAGAAGAAGTTGAGGAAGTGAAAGAAGAGGTTAAAGAAGAAGTTAAGGAGGAAGCAGCTGCTGCACCGGCACAGGTAACACCAGCTGCTCCAATGCCAGTACAGCAGCCTACTGCTCCAATTCAGCTTCCAGCAATACAGATGCCGCAAGTACAAGCAGCTCCAGCTGGAATAAAACTTATAATCAAAGATGCGAAGATAACTATTGATAAAGTAGTAATCAGAAAGGCAGAGAAAGGGTGAACGCGATGGAAGAGCAAAAGAAGATCAAGTTAATACTTAAGGGAGCAATAATACACATACCAGAGTTAATAGTAGAGGAAGAGGAATGACGGTAATAGCCGTAACGGGAAAAGGGGGAACTGGAAAAACTTTAGTCTCTTCTCTTTTAATTTATTTTATTTCAAGAAGTGGATACAAAATCCTTGGAGTTGATGCAGATCCAGATAGCAATCTACCAGATGCATTAGGTGTTGAAGTTAAAAAAACCCTTGGAGATGTTAAAGAGGTTTTTCAAGTTAGCAGAGATAAAATCGGCTCCATGAATAAAGAGCAATGGTTGGAAGGTATGATATACAGTGAAGCAATATACGAGTTCGAAGGTTTTGATTTATTGGTTATGGGTAGACCTGAAGGAGAAGGCTGCTATTGCTTTGTAAACGCACTTCTAAGGAACATCTTGAAGAGGATGGTTAGACATTACGACTACGTGATAGTTGATAGTGAGGCTGGACTTGAAATATTCAGTAGAAAGACAATAGAGTCAGCGGATTACGTTGTAGTTGTTACAGATACTTCAAAGAAGGGTTTAGAAACAGCTAGAAGGATAAAAGAGCTTTCTAACGAGTTAAAGCTCAAATTTAAAGGTATGTACTTAATTGGAAATAGAATTACAAGTGAAGAAGCTGAGAAAAAGATAAGAGATTTTGCAATTTCTGAAGGTTTTGATCTACTTGAAATACTCCCATATGATGAAAGAGTTGTGGATTTAGATATCAGAGGTGAACCCGTTGTAAACTTGTCTGAAGATTCGGAAGTTTATAAGAGAATGATGAGGGTTGCGGATCACTTTTTGAATATTAGAATTCTTGATGGGGTGATAGAATGGCAAAAAAGTTTACGCTTGAAGAGTTCTTAAACATTTTAAAGAAGTACAACGTTGAAGAGCTTGAAGGAGTAACCATTGAAGGAGATTTAGAAATAGAACTAGAAGGTTCTGCCATAGATCTTTCAGCGATAACTCCATTGTACTCTTTGCTTTCAGAGTTTAGCAGCTTCTTGTACCATGCAAACATGGCTTTAACCTTTCTTCAGAGACTTTCAACGATGTTGGGAATTCCCACACCATTCACAGCACAGCAAGTAGTAACTCCTACTCCTGCTCCAGCTGCACCCGCTCCAGCTGTTGAAGAGGTAAAAATCCCCGAAAAACTTGTAGAGGCTAAATTTGAGCCGTACTTAGAAAAGTATCCAGGAAAGATTGAAGAGGTTACAATTGGAGCTACGAGATCTGAAGGTGGAACAAGAGATTACACTATAACTATTGGTGGAGAAAGGAGTTTAGCCTTTTACACATTTGATGCAAAGCAACCCCACTTACCAGTTATAGCTATAGACGTATTTGACATGCCGATTGGTTTAGCAAAAGCAGTAAAAGTTCACTATGAAGACGTAATGGAAGATCCAGCGGAGTGGGCTAAGAAGTGTGTTAAAAAGTTTAACGCCGATTTAGTTACGATACACCTCGTAAGTACTGATCCGTATATCAAAGATACGCCTCCAAGTGAAGCTGCGAAAACGGTTGAAGAGGTTTTACAAGCGGTGAAATGTCCAATAATAGTCGGTGGTAGTGGAAACAATGAAAAGGATCCAAAGGTGTTTGAAAAGGTTGCAGAAGTCGCTGAGGGAGAAAGAGTAATGATTGCTTCAGCGAATTTAGATACAGACTGGGAGTTAATAGGAAGAGTTGCAAAGGAACATGGACATGTCGTTTTGAGTTGGACGCAGATGGATATAAACAACCAGAAAACGCTTAACAGGTATTTGCTTAGAAGAGTTGGATTACCAAGAGATAGCTTAGTGCAAGATCCAACTACAGCTGCCTTAGGTTACGGTTTAGATTACGCTTTCACAAACATGGAGAGGATAAGAATTGCTGGTCTTAGAGGAGATGAGGATCTGAACTTCCCGATGTCGAGCGGTACTACCAATGCATGGGGTGCAAGAGAGGCTTGGATGAAGGAGTCGCCAATTTCTGAGGATACACCTTGGGGGCCAAGAGAGTTAAGAGGGCCAATATGGGAGATAATAACTGGATTAACCCTAGCATTGGCTGGTGTAGATCTCTTCATGATGATGCATCCAGTTGCCGTAGCAGTGTTAAAAGAGATATTTAACACCCTTGGAGGGATGGTTAAGAAGAGTGCAGATCCAGATGCATGGATAACAATGGAGGTGTAAATTGATGAAGGCTAAGAGTCCGCTTGAAATCTATAACTTACTGCCAAAGACGAACTGTGGAGAATGTGGCTACGAAACATGTATGAGCTTTGCCACATATGTACTTGCAAGAGAAGCGAAGGTAACACAGTGTAAACCTTTGGTTGAAGAAGCTAAAAAAGATCCAAAAGCTAAGGAAAAACTTGAAAAATTGATAGAGCTTACAGCTCCAGAAATTGCGGAAATTGTAATTGGAACTGGAGACTCAGCTATAAAGATCGGTGGTGAAGAGGTCTTACATAGACATGATCTAACGTTCTTCAATCCAACTGCTTTCTTCTACGACATATGGGACACTCTAAGCGATAAAGATATCGATGAGAGGTGTAGCAGAGTAGTAGAATACAAGAAGTTCTACGTTGGTAAATTCCTAACACTCGATGGTTTTGCTGTTAGATGTACATCGGGAGATCCAGATAGATTTAAAGAGGTTGTGAAGAAAGTAGCTGGATATGGAAAACCAATGGTACTCGTAGCCTTAGATCCAAAGTGCATGAAAGCTGCATTAGAAGAAGTCGCTGACAAGAGACCGCTCATATACGCTGCAACTGAAAAGAACTGGAAAGACTTCCTAAAGTTGGCGTTAGACTACAAAGTCCCAGTAACACTCAGATCTAAGGATTTAAACGTTTTAAAGGGTATGGCTATAACGTTTAAGCAGGCTGGAGTAAAGGACATCGTACTTGATCCAGTAACTGAGCCTATTGGTGAAGGCTTGAAGGGTACGTTTGAGAGAGTAATACACCTCAGAAGGACTGCAATAGCTGGACAGGATAAGGATGTTGCATATCCTATAATGGTTACACCTCTCGTTGCATGGACAATAGATGGAGATGAAGTCTCAAAGGCGTATTGGGAAGCAGTTATAGCTAGTATATTCATAGTTAAGTATGCTGATGTCATGATATTCAGGAGTATAGATCAGCATGTAGTAATGCCAACGCTAATGCTAAGAGAGAACATATACACAGATCCAAGAACTCCAGTAAGTGTAGAACCGGGATTGAGAGAGATAAACAATCCTGGGCCAGACGATCCAGTTTTCATAACTACGAACTTTGCATTAACGTACTACACAGTTGAAAGTGACTTAGACAGCGCAGGCATTAAGGGTTGGTTACTAGTACTGGATACTGAAGGTATATGCGTTGAAGCTGCCGTAGCTGGAGGTAAGTTTACAGCTGAAGGTGTTAAAGACTTAATAAAGAATACTGGTATCGAAGAAAAGGTTAACCATAGATATCTCATAATTCCGGGATTAGCAGCAAGACTTCAGGGAGCTATAGAAGACGAAACTGGATGGAACGTATTAGTAGGGCCTATAGATTCTGGTAGAATAAAAGACTGGCTAGAGAAGTACTGGCCACCTAAAAAAGAGTGATTATTCAAAAATCGAGTACAAGGTTTCGAGTATGTAATCTGGTTTCATATTGTATTTTTTAATCATTTCATCTAAGTTTTCTTTCGTTGTAACACCCGTTAAGACTAAAGCCGTTTCAGCGTTTATAGCCTTCCCAGCTGCTATGTCTATATCTATTTGATCACCTATGACGACTACCTCATCACTACTAAGATCTAAAAACCTTAACGCTTCCTCCATTATCACCTTTGAAGGTTTACCTATAATCACATCTGGAAGTCTTCCAGTCATCCAGTAAAGTGCTCCTATAATCATACCAGTTCCCGGGATGTATCCATCTTCCGCTGGAAAAACCTTATCTGGATTTGTTGCTACGTATTTAATCCCTCTCAAACAAGCTCTCAAGGCTTTCGTCATCAAATCGAAATTTATATTTCTATTAGATCCAACCACTAAATACTCCGCTTCTTCGTAATCAACTATTTTTAAACCAGCAAGTTCTAATTCTTCGATTAATCCTTCTTCTCCCGTAGTAAACACTTTAGCTTTTGGTTTTTCTCTTGCTATAAACCTTGCAGTAGCATAAGTTGCTGTAATGACTTCATTCTCGCTAACCTCTAATCCAAATCTCTTTAACCTCTCAATTAAAATTCTTCTACTCCTCGTAGAGTTGTTTGAAACAAAAACGATTCTTTTACCTAGTTCTTTAAGTCTTTTTACAGCTTTTACTCCTTCTACAATTGGTGTATGACTCTTTCCAATTACTCCATCGATGTCCAATATAAAACCGTTCTTTTTTAACAGGGGATGCATTTCACATCAGCCCTAAATTCCTCAACTCTTCCGCAATCTTTTCAACTGCCCTTTTTGCATCTTCAGGTTTCTTTCCACCAGTTACAACCATTTTTCCAGATCCGAATATCAGAACGACTACTCTTGGATCGCTTAACCTGTAAACTAAACCCGGAAACTGTTCTGGTTCGTACTCTATGTTTTCTAAGCCTAATCCAACTGCTATAGCGTTTAAGTTTAAATCAACGCCTAAGTCCGCAGAAGCAACTATATTTTGAACTCTCACATCTGGTTCATCTATTACGGGAATTCCAATCTCTTTAAGCATTTTTACAATTTGTTTTACAGCCCTTCTCGCATCTTCTACACTTTTCGAGCCAGTACAAACGACTTTACCACTTCTAAATACCAACGCTGCTGCTTTAGGCTCTTTTGTCCTTAAAACCAATCCGGGAAATTGTTTTGGTTTGTATTCAGAATCTTTTATTTCCCTCGCAATTTTATTTAGATCTATATTCTCACCGATTTGAGTAGATGCAACGACGTTTTCTATTTTTATCTTGTAGTCCTTCATAACACCACATTTATAAATCCTATATAAATACTTTTTCAAGACGAAAGAAAATGTATCCATTTCGTGCGAAAAATTTAAATATTAGATATGTAATCTCTTGCCTCTTAAGTTGACACATCCCGAAAAGTATATAGACAAAGTACCTTTTTCTGACCTAATGCCTGAATTCTTCAACAGAATTTACAGTTCATGGAGGGATATACAGTTCGAAAAATACGAAGTAATGTATGAGTTGATGAAGAAATATGAAATAGATTTGGGCTTATCTCTCGATATAGGTTGTGGGCCTTTTTACTTACAAGAGTTCTTTGAAGAAAAAGGAGTAGAAGCTGAATTTATATGTATAGACATTGATAAAGATTTAAAAACAAGCAGTTACGATTTTCTAATTGCAGATGGAAACAGACTTCCATTTAAGAGTGAGACTTTTGACACGGTATTCATAGTAGATTCACTACACTTCATAAATAGATTTGAAGACGTTTACAACGTTTTGAAATTCAACGGCTACATTTTTGTTTCAACGTTTGTAAATATATACAACTACGAATCGAAAAGAGATGAAGTAGAAAAAAAGCTCAAGAGATTCGAAATACTTGAAAACTTTCTAAATAAAGGCAGAGAATACGAACTCGTAGTTCTTGCAGCGAAACACCTATAAATTTAAATATCTTTAGGTTATTTTGCTCTCAGTTATGTTAATTCCAAAAAAAGTCTTCTTTACAACTGGTGTCGGTAGGCATAAGGATGCACTTGTAAGCTTTGAACTCGCTTTAAGAGATGCGGGGATCGAAAAGTACAACTTAGTTTACGTTAGCAGCATATTTCCTCCGAACTGTGAAATAATTAGTAAAGAAGAGGGATTAAAAGAACTTAAACCAGGACAAATAGTTTTCTGTGTTATGGCTAAAATGACGAGTAATAAAGCTGGGAAAAAGATTTTTGCAAGTTTGGGTGTTGCAATACCAGAAGACAAAAATTTGAATGGTTATCTAACGGAATACTACGGATACTACGAAAACGAAGACGTTGGAAAATACGCTGAAGACATGGCTGAATACATGCTGAAAACGGCATTTAATGCTAAAGTTGCTAAGAAGTTTAACGTTACCGCAATAGCTGATGTTAAGGATTACACAACTGTTGTAGCTACAGCAGTTTTCATAGTTTAGAAAGAGTTAATACTCGCAAAACAAATTACACGTTATGGAAACTCTAAAGGATTTGTACTGTACGAGATGCGGCGCAGAATTCGATTTAGTTATTAAGAGAACTACGAGTTATTCAAGTCTTTTACACATTCCCAACCTTTACTGCCCATTCTGTGGTAGCAGAAGACTTATGAAAAAGAAAGGAATATTCTTTTTACGTTAATCCCCTTGCATGACTTAGTAAATGCTTTATTAACTGTTTTATTATATCTACGCCAAGTTTTACGGCATCTCTTGATCCTGGTAAACAGAAAACAACTTTGTGCCCTATAAGTCCCGCAACTGCTCTCGTCAAAGCAGCGGAAACTCCTATTTCCTTATAGCTAAGCATTCTGAAAATTTCCCCAAAACCCTCAAGCTCTTTGGTAAACATAGGTTTAACAGCTTCTATAGTTACATCACTTGGTGATATTCCAGTTCCACCAATCGTTATACAAACATCTGCATCTCTCAATACTTCACTTATGGCTTTTCTTATCTTATCCACATCATCTGGTATTAACACGTAATTTACGACGTTTTCTTTAAAAGTTTCGTAAACTATTTTACTTGATTCGTCAAAATCTCCAATTTTATCTATTCCCCTTAGCTCACCATACCTCTTTGATCTCGATGTGGAGATAGATATTATACCTATTTTGTAGTTTAATTCAACCTCATGCTTATGCACTAAAACCACCTCTCAAGTGTCATCTGAGTTGTTTTAGAACTTTTCAACTTTTCTACTGCTTTTTCAACTCTTTCCCTACTGAAGTCGTGTTCTTCACATAGATATTCAATTATCTTTTCTTCGTCTGGTTCTTTAAACTTTATCTCGTATTCATCCGTCACCGGTGGATTCAAGAAAAACTCTCTTATCTCCTCTAAGTTTTCAATCTTTGCTTTCAGAGCTTTTAATGCTTTGAATATATTGCCATAGGTCTTTATGTACTTATATGCTTTTTTTATGCCAATACCTTTAACACCTTCGTTGTAATCCGTTCCAATGAGAATTGCAATATCAATTAGTTGTTCTCTTGTTATTCCAAGTTTCTTCAAGTTCTTTTCAAGTTCAATCACTTCAGGCTTTATCTCAACGTAAACGTTCTTTCCCGGTAGTTTTCTTTTTCCAGTTATTGCTAAATTCCTAGCAAGTCTCTTACTACCAAAGAGAAGGGAATCGTAATCTTGGCTTACTGTAAAATCGGCATCACCCTTTAAAACGAGATAAGCCGCCTGAGCTTCACCTTCAGATGGAGCTTGAACAATAGGAATACCCATGTATTCGAGCAGTGTCTTAGATGATTCAACTACATATTCATCCACTTTTGAAGTGGCTTGAGCGTATTTTTTAGCGTATTTCTCTCCAGCTTGAATAGCTTCAATCCACTTCTCTTCAGCTTCCATTCTCCTTTTCTGTCTTTCTTCTATTTCAGCTCTTTTGAATTCTGGAGGCTTTCCATCAAAAACGAATATCGGCTTTATCCCTACTTCAATCATGTTAGAGACTCTATAAAGCAATCCAGATAGATGTGAAGTTATTCTGCCCTTTGAGTCTTTTAACGGTGTACCGTCTTGCTGCCTTATATTAGCTAAAAACTGATAAAGCATATTAAAAGCATCAATTGCAATCTTTTTACCAGAAAAGAACTCCAACTCAACTTCCTCTCTTTCGAGTATTTCTCCAATATCAGCACCCATATGATTTATACTCGTTAAAGTACTTTAAAATCTTTATTTCGTTAAACTTTTAAAAAAATATAGAATTGTAATACCAATGAAAGCAGTAATACTCGCCGCTGGCTACGGAAGCAGAATCGGAAAAGCTCCTAAACCCCTTTTAAAAGTAGGTGGTATTGAGATAATCCTCAGAACTATGAAGTTGTTATCAGATTACGTCGATGAGTTTATAGTAGTTGCTGGAGTTTTTTATGATGAGATAGAAAACTTCTTAAAAAAATTAAATTTTAAATATAAAATGATTAAAAACAAATTTCCAGAAAGGGGTAATGGATATTCACTTTACTTAGCAAAAGATCACGTTGATGATAGGTTTGTTTTAGTTATGGGAGATCACGTTTACAGTAGAGAATTTGTGGAGAAAGCAATTAAAGGCTACGGTTTAATCGTAGATGCAAACCCAAAATATGTAGATATAGATGAAGCGACTAAGGTAAAAGTGAGGAACAACAGAGTCGAAGATATAGGAAAAGATTTAAAGGAATTCGATTGCTTAGATACGGGTTTTTTTATACTTGATAAGAGTATTTTTAAAGTCGCTGAAGGATTGTTGAGCAAAGATGAAATCAGCGTAAGTGAAATCGTAAAAAAAGCGAAAATTCCAGTAAGTTTTGTAAATGGAGAATTTTGGATGGATATAGATACAAAAGACGACTTAAAGAGAGCTAACTATTTAATCGTCAGAAGTTCTGTAAAAAGCGTTGGGGATGGTTTTGTATCGAGGTTTATAAATAGAAAGATTTCCACAAGGATTTCTGCAATTTTGGTTAACAGAGTTACACCAAATCAGATGACGGTGTTATCTTTTTTAGTCGGCTTGATTTCAGCGTTACTCGTATTTGTGAATACAGAAGTTGCTGGATTGTTGTATCAGATTTCATCGATTCTAGATGGGTGTGATGGAGAAATAGCTAGGGCATCACTTAGAGAGTCAAAATTCGGAGGATATATCGACTCAATCCTCGACAGATTTGTTGATTTCATTTTCTTATGTTTTTTGGCAACTCTTATTCCAATGAACACTGAAACATTGGTATTGGTTCTTTTCGCAGTTTTCGGTAGCTTTATGGTTAGCTATTCAACTGAAAAGTACAAAGCAGACTTTGGAAAAAACATATACGCAGAAATAAGGGTTATGAGGTATCTAATTGGAAAGAGAGATGAGAGGATATTTCTAATAATGATCTTTTGCTTACTTGGGCTGATATATCCCCTCTTTTGGATTATAGCTTTAATAACAAATCTCAGGGTTTTGGCTACTATGATAATCGTAGCGAAGTATAGAAAATAATTAATACCAGCTATAGTAATCTATTACTATGAAGATAACTTGGCTTGGGCATGCAGCATTTCTCCTTGAAGGTAGTAAAAGAGTTGTAATCGATCCGTTTTTAACTGGGAATCCAAATGCACCTATAAAGCCAGAAGACGTCAAAGTGGATTTGATAGTGGTTACGCATGGTCACGGCGACCATTTAGGAGATACTGTGGAGATAGCAAAGAGAAACGATGCACCAGTTGTATGTATTCACGAACTCTCAAGGATTCTCGCTAAAAAAGGTGTTGAAGCAATTGGGATGAATATCGGTGGAACTGTTGAAGTTTCTGGTGTATACGTTACAATGGTTCAAGCGCTACACTCCGCTGACGTCGAAGAGAACGATGAGATAATAAGTGCTGGATCTCCAGCTGGAGTAATTGTAAATTTAGATGGAGTTAAGGTTTACCATACTGGAGACACAGATGTATTCTTAGACATGCAACTAATAGGTGAGCTACATAAACCAGATGTAATGCTTGTTCCGATAGGAGATCTATACACAATGGGAATACCGGGAGCTGTTAAAGCCTTAGAACTAGTTAAGCCAAAAGTTGCAATTCCAATGCATTACAATACCTTCCCTCCTATAGAAAAAAATCCAGAGGATTTCAAAAAAGCTGTAGAAGAAAAGGGTTTAAACGTTAAAGTCGTTATATTGAAACCCGGTGAGAGTTTCGAGTTTCCGTGATCACCATGCCAGGTATAGTTCCCCATAGGCATTGTCCAGTATGTGGAAAAGCTATTGAGCCAGATAAAGTATTCTGTAGTGATGAATGTGAACAGATAATGGCTAGAGAAAGAAAGAGGCAGAGAAACTTTATGATTGTAATGTTTGCAGTGCTAACAGCACTTCTAATTCTGATATGGTTACCAAGGTAAAACCATTAGGAGTTATCATTATATCTATTTTGATGTTTTTTATTGGTGGTCTATCTCTCATAGGTGGAGTTTACATATATTTAGCAAAGGATATCATAGCTAAGGTGATGTTAGAAAACTACAGCGATGTCTTAAACGAGGCTTTTGGTGTTAAAGTAAACGAGAGTATTGTTAAAAGTACCTTAAATTTTGTATCTACTTTTTCTTTAATTTTTGGTGTACTATACCTCTCTGCTGGATTTGGTCTCTGGATGCTAAAAGAATGGGGTAGAATTCTTGCAATTGTGTTATGTGGCATTAACGTTGTTTACTTCGTCTTCGTTTCATTTGTTAACGTTAAGGCGGTAATATACGCTATAGTAAATTTAATTGTCATATGGTATTTAATGAAGAGAGGAGACGTCTTCAAAGAGAAGAGCATAGAGGAAAGGATTCTTGACCAAAACCCTTAAATGTCTTATGTATTTAACTGTTTTCAGCCGACGGCCATAGAGGCGGGGGAAACACCCGGACTCATTCCGAACCCGGAAGTT
>CAZFII010000001.1:16454-26915 GCA_964518925.1 uncultured archaeon | reverse complement strand
GAAGTCATAGATGCGGATGTTATATATCAGATAACTGCAACTGCTCGCCCAGAAGAAATCTCAAAGCTAATTCAAACTGCTTTAAAGGGAAATTTCATGGAAGCTAGACAAATACTCGACAAACTGATGGTTGAATACGGAATGAGCGGAGAAGACGTAGTGAATCAGTTGTTTAGGGAAATAGTGTATTCAAAACTCGATGAGAAGTTGAAGATATTACTAATAGATAAGCTTGGAGAGGTCGATTTCAGGCTTACAGAAGGAGCAAATGAAAGAATTCAGTTAGATGCATACCTTGCTTATTTAGCAACGATCGGTAAGAAGAGATGACGTGGAATTTAAAAATTAAAAAGCTTGAAGGCTATAAAAAAGCGAAAGAAAAAGGAGAAGTCGATGAAGACATTATACCACTACTCGATTTCATAAATTCTCTTGATTTTTTTGTTACACTTTCGAGTTGTAGTGGTAGAATTGCTGTAGTAGATTTACCAAATTTTGGCAATAAAATCGAATGCAAATTTTTAGGAAAATGGCATAAACCCGTAAAGTTAAAAGATGTTTTGGATTCTGCTACTAAATGCAAGAATTTGGCATGGTTAATTCAGTATCCTCCTATAATACACATAGCATGCAAAGACTTAGAATCTGCGAAAAAACTGATAGCAATAGCCAACAACTCTGGATTCAGAAGGAGTGGTATAATATCCTTAAAGAACTTAGTAGTTGAGGTTTCATCTCTTGAAAGAATTGAACTGCCAATTGCAAAAAATGGAAAACTCCTTGTGGATGAGGATTACTTATCTCTTGTAATCGATTTGGCGAATGAAAAATTGAGAAGGGGTAAAGAAAAACTTAAGAGATTTGAGTTAATGCTGAGATCTGAATTTTAGTGGAATTGCACCAATTACAGCGATAATCATTGCAGCGATTACGGAAGTAACGAGTTGATAAAGAGGTTTTTCTATTTTAAATACGTCTGAAAGCATGTACGCAGATGCGCCAGAAACTATAAACCCAAAAGATATCAATAGAAAGATCATTGAAACATATCTTGTTATGCTTTTTCCTTCAAAGTAAACGTCTATAGATTTCGCAGCCAGTGCAAATATCCCTGAAGCTATAATCCACCATACACATCCATATATAAACGCTGAAATCCTCTCATGTGGTGCAAGATTCAAAGATGCTAGATTAAATCCGTGAACGAGTCCAATTATTGTCAATATAACGGAAATAACGTACAAAACGAACGAAAATCTACCTTCGATAAGCGATTGTTTAATAGATGAAAAGTACTCCTCAAAGCTTTTATCCCATCCATAAGCCTTAGATAGAAAGTAAAGACCTAAAAATAACACTATACCTCCAAGTCCAAGTTCTGGATGCTGAAATATTAGAAAAATCGAATAAACTATAAAAATCATTCCAATCGGAGCTAACGTCATCTTAGCTATTTTCGGATCTTCAAGCATCTTTCTTATCATAAAATAAGTACTTTCAATCGTTTTACTCTGCTTTACGATTACCCTATGAACTCCATCGATTTTAAGCCTTGAAGATATTATCGGTAGAACGTATTCATCCTCAGAGCCATCCGTAACAACAATAGCACTCTTAGCCCTAAGCCTAAAAACAACTTCGTCTAACTGTTCAGATATCTTATCATCAGAAACAACCCCAACGTTTTTATCTCCACAAATCGTAACAATTTCTACATCTTCTCCTTTTGATTTCAATTCATCATAAAGTTTTACAGCAGCAAATATCGCATTCACATCGGAGTCTTCAGGATCAGAAATAGCTAACTTTACTGCAGCTTGTACGTTGTTTTCTCTACCGATAACTGGTGAAGAGATACCAGCCTTTACTCCTAAATCATCATCTCTATCTATTACGAGTACAATCTTCTCAACCACAAAAAGACTATAGATAAAAAATTAAAAAAACTTACTTGAACTTGCCAAGTATATCTTTTGCAATTGTATTTAACTGAATTTCCTTAGTTCCTTCGTATATCTCAGTTATCTTTGCATCTCTATAAAATCTCTCAACTTCGTATTCCGCTATGTATCCATAACCACCGTGCAATTGAATTGCCTCATCACAAACCTTAACGGCAACTTTTCCAGCCCAGTACTTTGCCATAGAGGTTAAACCGGGATCAATTCTTCCCTGATCGTAGTTCCAAGCTGCTTTGTAAACTAGAAGTCTTGCAGTCTCTATCTGAGTTCTTAAATCAGCAATTCTATGCTGTATGGCTTGGAAAGCTGCTATTGGTTGACCAAACTGCTTTCTCTGCTTTATGTAGTTTAGCGCTCTATCAAAAGCACCTTGGGCAATTCCCAAAGCCTGTGCTGCGATTTCTATTCTGCTCTCATCGAAGAACTCAAGCGTATGATAAAATCCTCTATTCAACTCGCCTATAATTGCTCCATCGTCAACTCTGACATCTTTAAACGATACTTCCGCAGTAGGAGAAGCTCTAATTCCAAATTTACCTTTAATAGGTGTAGTTTTTATACCATCCATTCCCTTCTTAAGCAAAAACAGTGTAAATCCTCTGTACCTTGGCTTTGCTTCAGGATTTGTAACTGCTAAAACTATGAAGTAATCGGCAATTGTTCCATTGGTTATAAATGTTTTTACACCATTGATAACCCATTCATCTCCATCTTTGACAGCAGTAGTCCTTATTGCAGTTAAATCGCTCCCAGCTTCAGGCTCCGTGTAACAGCCAGCGGTTATAGCTTCACCCTTAGCAACCTTTGGAAGTACTTCTTTCTTTTGTTCTTCACTACCAAATCTCATTACGACTTCAGAGGAGAAATCTGAAAGTATTATAGCACTTCCGATTGTACTGTCCGCTCTACAGAACTCCTCAACTATTAATGCATTCTCGAAAACACCCATCCCGGCTCCACCGTACTCTTCTGGAAAGTGCACACCTATAAATCCTAGTTCACAAGCCTTTTTCCGAAGCTCAAACGGAAATTCCTCGTTTTTATCGCATTCTTCAGCTATTTCTCTTGTAAACTCCTTTGTAGCAAACTCTCTTGCAGCATTTTTTATATCCTTCTGCTCTTGGGTTAATTCGAAGTCTACCATATCCTTTTGTTGCGTTATAGATTTTTTACGTTTACCCTTTCACAAAATTATGGATTTTTATTAAAACAATTAAAACTTTAAACCACTCAACCTTTCAATCTCTTCTTTAATCTTTTTTGCCCTTTCTTTGGTAACTTCAGTTAACCATTTAAGTTCTGGATTAATCCTATCTATTTCATCTAATCTTTTCATAAAATCATCAAAGCTACAAATTTTATCACCAAAAACAAGGTTATCGGCAAAGCTAACAATCTTTTCTTCTAACGTTTCAGGCATGTAATCCTTAGCAGGTAATCCCAGTTTTTTTGCCTCATTGGCTTTTAATCCAGCACTGAAGTGTCTTTCAGCTATTTTAACTATTTTCTCATCAAAACCTTCTTTCCTTAAGATCTCACCAGATTTTATAAAGTGTAGAAACGGATCGTGAGTTATAGCCCTACCTATATCGTGAAGTAGTGCCCCAATGTAAACAGCGTTTAAATCTATGTTCTTGTTTTTAACGTTTTTTGCAATCTTTAAGGCAAGTTCGGCAACTCTTTTACAATGCCTTCTAACATCATCGCTTAAATTGTACTTATTCCATATATCTTCTACGACTTTTGGTATCATTCGAGTACTTCGATTATCTTTCCCTTAATCTCTCCTTTCCCACCAGTTGGTATTGCAAGAGTTCTTCCACATACAAGACACTTAACAACAGTAGACGGATGGCTAAATATTATCTGGACGTTCTCACAGTCGGGACATTTAACCTTAAGAAATCTACTCCTAACCTTCATAGGAGATCACTTTTCAACTAACTCAAACCTCTTAACTCTCCATGTTTTTCTACAGTGAGCCTTTTTACATTCAGTACACCTAAACCTTATGTTAACTCTTTTAGTTGGTTTGTCTCCTCCTGGAACTTTACTGAACTTACCCAAATTTCCGACTTTTCCCCTTCTCTTCTTCTGTCTGTTAATCCATTTTAATGCACTAGGCTTTCCTCTTCCAACTTTTTCTACCTCGTGAATCGTGTGTTTTCCACAAAACGGGCAAAACGTTTTAACCTTCTTAGGGTACTTCATTCTTTCACCTCTATCCTCTCAGCTATTCCATTTTTAATTAAAGCCTCAGCATTCATTTCTGGAATCGTAACTACATCTTCCCTTCTCAGCTTATATGTCTTTCCGTCAACACCTTGTATCTCTATACTCTTCTTAACTCTTATTAGAACGTATTTCTCCTTTTTTTCAAATCCTTCAAGTACCCTTCTCTTGAAATCTCGTATAAGCTCTACCAGCTTTTTAAAAAATTCCCTTTCATCTCTTGTCATGTTCTCAACTTCACTATCAACTACTTGTCCACAAACTTCAGCCCATGCCGTACTTATAATTCTTCCCGTTCTAACTTCAAAAATCTTTCTTTGAATTCTCTTAATAGTTCTAAGTTCATCTTCAAGTTGAAAGTATTCTGCTTCATCTGCAGAACTAATCTTTTCTTCTAACTCCTTTATCTTTAATCCTAAGTTTTTGTAGAAGTCGTCTTCTATTTTCTGAAGTTTTACCTTATTCTTCTCCAATACGAGAAGTAGCTCATCTATGTTCATAGTACTCACTCCTTCGAATCATTTCCCTCAAAATCTTTGGAAACTTAGCTGCTTCAATAAATCTAAGTCCAAATCTCTCACTCCAGCTTTTAATACCTATGTCACTGCTTACAACTCCAGCGTTTAATTCCTTTGCAAGTAGTAGAACATCTAAATCCGATGGACTGTCTATTATCCCTTGTCTAACAGTAGTTCTGTATCTATCTCTAAACTTCGATATGAGATTACCAATTTCAGCTTTTACATCGTTTGAACTCATGGTTACAGCCGAACTCTCCCAAATAAAATCTTCTGCCAATCTTCTACTCTTGTTCATCTTCTGCCTTACAGATATTACGTATTCGTATAAGATTATCGCTGGAATCTTTATCTCGTATCTGTTTGGCGTCTTCTTTATTAGCCATGTATCCAGTTTAATTAAAATTTCTTCACTACAGTTGTTTCTTTTTAAGAATCCGATTAATTCGTTGTAAACGGATGGATATGGGATATAACATTCTACGTTAAGCTTAACACTTGCAACAGCTATTAGATTCAATATCTCATTTGCAGACTCACATATCGATTCAAAGTGTTCCCTCTCTCTAAGCTCTGAATCGGTTATCGCAGTAGTATCTAAGACGAACTTCATTTTATATAACTTGCAATATCTCTAATCTTCCTTCCACAGTAATAGCATTTCGCAACGACACCGTTCTCATCTACTTTTATGTAAAACTTAGATGTTATAGGCTCTCTCTTATCGTTAGATATGCACATCCTATTTGGACATATCAAAATACCTTCAATGAACTCTGGCGGCTTAACCTTAAACTTCTTCTTTATCTCGTAGTCCTTAATTAGATTTATCGTTGCGTTTGGCGATATTAGTGCTATCTTGTTTAGCTCTTCTTCACTTATGAACTTTCCCTCTACTTTTACGATATCCTTTCTACCCATCTTTTTACTTGGAACGTTCATTGCCATAGAAACGTTTTCCTTTGAATCCTCCTTTATACCAAGTATTCTAAGAACTAATGGAGCTTTTCCAGCGTTTATATGGTCTATAACAGTTCCATCTTTAATTTTACTTATGACAAGCTGTTTCATAACATCACCTCGGTTAAAATAGCCATTCTAACTGGGACTCCGTAGAAAGCTTGCTGAAAGTACCTTGCATTCTTAGTTTTATCAACTGAAACGTCTATTTCGTCAACCCTTGGTAAAGGATGCATAACTATAAAATCTCTTCCATTAACTATATCTGCCGTGATCCTATAGCTTCCAGCTACTCTTCTGTATTCTTCTTCATCTGGGAATCTTTCCCTTTGAATACGCGTAACGTATAAAACGTCTATTTCATCAATTACATCATCTAAGTCAACTTTTTCGATATCCCCATTTAGCTCCTCTAAGAAGTCATCTGGTAGCATAAGAGTCTCTGGGCTTATAAGGTAGATCTTCGTTTTAAAGAGTGTTAAAGCCTTGATCAACGAATGAACCGTCCTTGAATACTTCAAATCACCCATTAAGGCTATGGAAATTCCATCGAGTTTTCCACACTCTTTTTTAATTGTGTACAAGTCCAATAGTGTTTGAGTTGGATGTTGTCCTGCTCCATCACCAGCGTTTATAACTGGAACGTCTGAATTCTCAGCAGCAAATCTTGCAGCACCTTCAAGTGGATGCCTTATGACAATTGCATCGCAGTACTTAGAAACGACTCTAATTGTATCCGCTAAGGTTTCACCTTTTGCAATGCTACTAGCCTCTTGAGCAGTTAGATTTATAACATCGCCACCGAGTCTCTTCATAGCAACTTCAAAACTCATCCTTGTCCTCGTTGAAGGTTCAAAAAACAGATTTGCTAAAATTTTTCCCTCTAAAATCTTTAACTTAACTCTTCCTCTTGCCACTTCCTCAAATTCTTCCGCTTTATCAAGGATGTAGAGTATGTCTTCTCTATTCAAATCGTCTATTGATATCAAATGCCTAAACTTCGGCATCGTATTTAATAATTCGGAAGGGTATTTAATCGATATTCTTCGAAAGATTAATATATCCTCACATAACTTTGCAAAAGGGTGAAAGCAATGGCAGAAAATGCCGTGTTTGTCGGTAGTAAACCAGTAATGAACTACGTGTTGGCTGTATTAACGCAGTTCAACGCTGGAGCGAGGGAAGTGGCGATTAAAGCAAGAGGAAAAGCAATAAGTAGGGCAGTTGACGTAGCAGAGATAGTTAGAAAGAGATTTCTGCCAGATGTAGACGTAAAAGATATAAAAATACACACTGAAAGAATTGAAAGTGAGCAAGGGGTTGCAAACGTTTCAGCAATTGAAATAGTCCTTGCAAAGAAGGAGTGATAGTCGAAAAAGTCTTTGCAAGAGGTCATGAGAACATAAGGGCAACACACAGAACGACGTTAGAGATTACAAAAGATAAAGAACTAACGCCAAGAGGAGACTGCATAATCGGAGTTAATGCTGATAAGAGTATTTTTGATTTAAATTTTAATTTAAAATCCGCTTTGAAAAAAGGGTTAAAGGCTAAAGTCACTCTTTACCTACCAGATTATTCTTTAAAAGAAGAACTCTTCGGTTTCGGTAGCGAAAAACTCACTTTTACGCATAAGAGAGATATAGTAATAAGGAAGAGCGATTACGTTTGTGGCAGAACACTGCTAATTCGTTCAAATAAAGCTGCAATTGATTTGAGCAGAGAATTCGTAGAACTCTTAAAAGATAGAAAAACTGAAATAGTCATGATTTTAGAGGTTTAAAGATTGCATAAGTTACAGCAGACGCTATCAATCCTGGAATCACTGGATATATCCAATACTTGTGATAAAATACGAAATACCATACCGTACATGCAACTACAGCAGAGATCATAGATGCGATTACTTGATTCTTCGATGCGTTTTTGGAATACAACGCCGCTAAAAGAGGTATTAGAAATGTTGCAGTTATAACCGAAAAACTCAATCCAACTATTTCTACGATTATTCCGGGTGGCTTAAATGCGAGGATTAGTGGAATTATCGCAAATACAAATACCGAAATTCTCGTAATCTTTAATGCGAGACCTTCGCTTATGTTTGTAACGTTTTGAATTAGATCCCTAACGAAAGATGTAGAAACCACATGTAATAGGGAATTTATCGTTGACATCGCTGCAGCTACTATAGCAGTTAGTAGCAAAGCGTTGACTCCAATTGGAAAGATCTTCATAGCTATAAATGGTACAACCAAATCTGGATTTTTCAAGAAGGGTTTTGGATCTGTATACTTTGGAATGATTAACCAACCAAAGGGCCCAATGCTGAATACGCACAAAGCGAATATTCCGATTATTAACGGTGTTAGAATCATACCATATGAGATAACTCTTTCATCCCTCGCTGCTACGAATCTTACAACGAGCTGAGGGCTTGCGAGTTGTGCAATACTTATTGCGAATGTTAAACTGAGTATAAATGGAATCACCATTCCAGCCTTCATTACGGGTGGTGGTGCAAGCTTGCCAAATTCGAATAAGGCATTTCCACTTAATCCAGCGAATATCTTTGCATGGTATAGCTCGTTTATGGCATTAAATCCACCAAGAGCGTATATAAGCGTTAAAAACAGTGTTATGCCTCCGATTAAAACTAGAATTCCTTGAATTAGGTCAGTCATCACAACTGCCCTAAATCCACCAATTGCTGTGTAAAATACGACTATCGCAGCAGTTATAAGCAAACCAGTTTTGTAATCGATGTTCAACATAACTTGAAGGAGATTTCCTGAACCCTTGTATATCGAGATCATGTAAAATTCAAAGAATACTAAGATTATTATCGCCGCAATTACCTGTGCAGAAGTACCAAATCTAGCTTTGAATATCTCTGGAATTGTCAAAATCTTTAGTTCATCTGCTTTCTCTTTTAGCTTTGGAGCTATTATCATCCATGCAAGTATTGCAAATAGTATGTGAAACAAAGCTAGAAATGCAGACCACTGGAATCCACATACAAATCCAAACCCTCCACCACCTAAAAAGGCAGCAGTGCTAAAGTAGGTTGCAAAGAATGAAAAGCTTACGGCTAATACTCCTAATCTCTTTCCAGCTAAGTAAAAATCTAGTAACGCCTTAGTTCTTCTGTATTCGTATAAACCGATTAAAACCATTAAAATTAGATATGCAATGAATACGGCTTCAATTATCATTTCTTAATCCTCCGAACGGCTAATGCAACGCCTACTATTATCAAAAGAACTGATGAAATGTATGCCAACAACACGATCATTCTACCACCTTATAAAGTCTTTTAGCCTTACCTTCAAACCTTTCCAAAGTGTTAGGTGGAACGATTTCCAGTTTCGGCTTAAACCCTAAGAACTCCTTTATATCCCTTTCAATTTTTTTGATAATATTATCTTTACTTTCAAATAGAATTTTTATATCTCTTCCCACCTCTATTTTGTAGTGTTTTACACCATATGATGCAATTATTTGCTCAATGTCCGAAGGATAAAACTTTACACCTTTGTAGATTATCATATCATCTGTCCTTCCCTTAATTCTCTCGATAGTCATGTGTTTTATTCCACATTCGCATTCCTCTCTTGAAACAATAGCCGAAACTTCTCCGCTCCTATACCTTATCAAAGGCATTGCTTCCCTGTTTAAAGCCGTGTAAACGATTTCACCTTCTTCACCCTCATCTAAGACTTCGCCTGTTTCTGGATCAACTACTTCAACTATGTAATTATCCTCCCATATGTGTATACCATTTCTAAGTTTGCATTCGAAGCCAACTGTGCCAACTCCTCCCATTTCAGTTAATCCAGGAATATCAAACGTTATTGCATCAAACGTCTCTTCAATCTGCTTTCTCATAGCATCACTCCAAGGCTCTGCACCAAGAAGCATCTTTTTTACTGGAAGTTCTCTCGGATCGTATCCCATTTCGGCAGCTACTTCAGCTATTCTCAAAGGATAGCTTGCAGTAGCACATAGAACTGTTGTTCCAAAGTCTACCATAAATTTAACTTGATTTCTCGTGTTTCCTGAGCCAATCGGTATAACGAAGGCGTTTATTGCATCCGCAGCGAAGTGAAAACCAAAACCACCATTCCAGAGTCCAAATGCTGGTGTAATTTGAATAACGTCTTTTGATGTAATTTCGGCTATATAAAATGCTCTTAGCATCATCTCTTTCCATTGCTCAACGTCGTTGCGAGTGTATGGAACGATTACAGGTTTTCCAGTTGTTCCACCACTCATTTGAATTCTAACTATTTTTTCCTTCGGGACACAGCAGATTTTTAAAGGATAAGCCTCTCTTAAGTGCTGTTTCGTTGTGAAAGGTATTTTAGCGAGATCTTCTACCGTTTTAATTTTATCGATATCGATGCCGTTCTCTTTGAAAAGTCTTCTATAGAAAGCGCAGTTTTCGTATACGTATCTCAGTATGTATCTTAGCCTCTTAGTCTTTACCTCCTCGATCTCTTTTCTTGACATGAATATTCCTTTTTCGACATTTTTCATGCATTAGATGCTTAAACTTAGAATATTTAAGCTTTTCTCATTTATCGGGTATAATCCCATATCTTTGGAATTATGAAATGCATTGCGAAAAATAATATCTAAAATAAAATTTATAGAAAATTAAAAATATTAATGGGAAAACAATAAGATTTATAAGCTTAAAGCCTTAAGGTTTAATAGGGCCCGTAGCTTAGCCAGGTCAGAGCGCCCGGCTCATAACCGGGCGGTCGAGGGTTCAAATCCCTCCGGGCCCA
>CAZFII010000001.1:13522-16354 GCA_964518925.1 uncultured archaeon | reverse complement strand
GGGCGTAAGCTTTAAATATTGGATATTTATGCTTTTCGCACTAAGTTAACACATTATTGTTGATGAAATCATCCACAACGTAGTGTCACGACCAAAAATTTAACCTTTTTATCTAATCTTTAACTCGATGTAATCCTTTGGAGCGGAATCTATTGGTTCTAGATATTTTCTTAAAACCTTTGGAATCTCAATTCTGTCTTCTTCGAAGTAGTTTTCGAGAATTGCTGTAATTGCTCTTGTAGTTGCGATGGCTGTCGAATTTAACGTATGAACGAAGCCCTTAGATGGTAAACCTCTATCTTCAGCGTAACGAATGTTCAATCTATAGCTTTGCCAATCTGTACAGTTACTGCATGAAACCATCTCTCTGTATTTTCCTTGAGCTGGCATCCAAGCCTCTAGATCGTATTTTTTCGCTGCAACAACCCCTAAATCACCTGTACATATATTTACAACTCTATACGGTATTCCCAAACCTTGCCAAAGCTCTTCAGCGTTCTTTATTAGTTTTTCATGCCATTTCCAGCTATCTTCTGGTAAACAAAATACGAACTGCTCAACTTTATTGAACTGATGAACTCTAAATATCCCTTTAGTATCTTTACCATGAGCCCCAGCCTCTTTTCTAAAGCAAGCACTAATTCCCGCGTACAACAATGGGAGTTCATCTTCAACGAGAACTTCGTTCATGTGCATTGCAGCGATTGGATGTTCACTCGTAGCAATTAAGTATAGATCCTCATCCTCTACTTTGTAAATCATCTCTTCAAAATCGCTGAAAGCCGTTACACCTCTATAAGCTTCGTACCTCATCATGTACGGTGGAAGAACGATTTTAAAACCTCTCTTTGCCAAATAATCTAAAGCGTAACACGTCAACGCATAATCAAGCCAGATTAAATCGTTAAACAAGTAGTAAAACCTTGAACCGGCAACCTTTGATGCACGATACGTATCTGCAAGTTTGAAAAACTCCACTATATCCGCATGATGCATGGGCTTTGTTTCAACTACTTCATAGTCAGCCTTACCATCCGTAATTCTAAGAAATTCATCTAAATACTCGTAATACACTTTTGCCTTACCCCAATACCTTATAGCAACGTTGTCTTCTTCACTTTCACCAATAGGAACACTTTCGTGAACTATGTTGGGTATGGAAAGCAAAACGTCTTCAAGCCTTTTTTCAATTTCCTTTAATTCTTCTTCTGCTTTTTTTACCTTGTTGCTGAGTTCTTTAGCTTTTTCTATTAGCTTAGCTTTTTCTTCACCTTTAGCATCTTTTATAATCTTTGAGAGTTCGTTTCTTTGCCTTCTGAGTTCGTTGACTTCTCTTAATTTCCCTCGCCATAGTTTATCTAATTCTATCGCTTTGTCGATTATATCTGTGCTTAAACCCCTTCTTTTTTGCGATTCATAGAGTACTTTTGGATTTTCCCTTAAAGCCTTTAGTATACTCCACATACAATCCAACTAATGAAACTGTTTAAAAAAGAATTACTATGAAGATAAAGAACCTAAGAGCATAGATAGATAAATAGTTGCAAGCGTTATACTCGCAAGTTTATACATAGCTCTTGCCTTTTCCCTTTCGGGATTTATAGCAAATTTTACAGCCTTGTATAAGAAGAAAGCCGTTACAGATATCGATGCTATGAGGTATAAAACACTTAACGGCATTAAAACGTATAGTACAGATACAAGTATAAGCATTAACGCTACAGCTAATACAATTGCCCAAGATGCCCTTTCCATTCCAACTACTAATGGATACATGGGTATTCCAGCTTTTTTGTAGTCTTCTTCATAGTACATCGAGATGTACCATATGTGTGACGGTATCCACAATAAAACTATTCCAGCTAAGATTAATCCCAATATCGAGAATCCACTAGCTGCTGTATATCCAGCCAATGCTGGCATTGCACCAGCAAATCCACCAAGAACTATTGAATATGGACTCCTTCTCTTTAATAGAATTGTATAGATTACTATATCAAAGAATAGACCAAGAAAGAGGATTAATACGAATTCAGGACTAACAAAGAAACCTATAGCAATACCCAATATGAATAGTGTAAACCCATACATTGCACACTCTAACGGACTTAAGATTCCAGAGGGTACAGGTCTATTTTTCGTTCTCGACATAACTGCATCCAAATCTCTATCGAGCCACATGTTCAATGCAGTAGTTCCCGAAATAGCTAAGTAAGTTGCCAAAGCTGATATTACAAATTTCAAATCCAAACACTTAGATGCTACGAAATATGCTACGAAGAACGTTACCATTAGTAGAAACGTCTGCTTGGGTTTTGTAACATCGATTAAAGCTTTTAGCTTTTTCACAATTTCATTAGAGATTTTATGCTAAAAAATTTTCCGAAAACATTTAATGTATAAAAATATCAGTTATGAAATTTATAGATTCGCATGCAAACAATTTGCTTTAAATAGACAGCGGATAAGATATAAACAAAAATAAGGAGTAAAGTGGCACTGGATAAAGAGCTTAACACATGTGAGCCACTCCGCACTAAAGTGCGGAGCTTCTCCCGTTCCATCCGCCTTCACGGCAAACGACTTCATGCGGGAGTTAAGGGCTTGCCCACTGAAGCCCCATCCCATCGGACTCTTTATCCGATGGGCTACACTTTGCCCATCTCTCTCCCCTGTCATCGGAAACTTTCCATCTTTTCGTAGGAATTCAGAGTATTTAAAACTACCACCAACAACCCTCTCCCGCTTTGAAAAGCGAGGTTTTGCAAGCAACATTTCTATAAAATCGAAATGGTAGTGATGCAACATTGTTGATTTAAATTATCCACAATG
>CAZFII010000001.1:0-13422 GCA_964518925.1 uncultured archaeon | reverse complement strand
TTTACAATGAGCTCAGAGCGGATAAATTGATTTTCGGTTCGGATATGAAACATGAGTTTGAAAAAGTCTTAAGAGCAATATCAAAAGAAGACGTTAACAAAGATATTTATTAATTGAATTCCCCAAATCCTCATGCACTCGGAAGATATTCTCAAGGAATTAAACGAAAAGCTTAACGAGATAAAAAAGGCAATAGAAAACAACAAAAAACAAGAAAGTAAGCTCAAATCGAGAAAGTTTTGGATAACGATAATATTCGGATTTGGATATCCGATTTTGTATAGTACTGGAGTACAAATCCCTTCTGAAGCTGTAATGATCGTAGTAGCATATTTGCTTGGACAATCCTCAGTTGACGTTTTGAAGGAGTGGGCAAAGAGTAAGAGTCAACAGAAATCCTAAAGATTTTATATTTATTTAATCTCTTGCAGTTGATGATTGGAATTGATGTTGGTGGAACTAACACGGATGCTGCAGTAGTTAGTGAAGAGATTTTTACGATTAAACTACCAAATGAACTTGGATTAGGAAGAGTTCTGGAAGAGTTATCGAAACATGTAGATTTAAAGAGTGAAAGACTCGTAATTAGCACGTCTATAGCTTTGAATTTTGTAATCTCCAAGTTTAATGAGATAAAAACGCTAACACTTCTAATACCTGGGCCCGGGCTTAACTATTCAAATTATGGAGTAGTGCTAAAGGGTTGTGTAAATCACAGGGGAGATGTAGTTGAAGATATCGACAAAGATGAGGTTAGAAGGGCATTGAATGGAAGATACGACAACGTTGCAATTGCATCAAAATTCTCAGTTAGAAATCCAAAGCTTGAAGAAGATGTAAAGTGTATAGCTCTAGAAAAGTTCAAAGAAGAAGAAATAGCTTTAAGCTATCCTATTGGGATTTTAAACTATCCCCTAAGAATAAACACGACAGTACTAAATGCCAAGATTAAAAAAACGATTTTTGAGCTTACAAATCTTATAAAAAAGTACGTGGATAGATTTTATTACTACAAAGGGGATGGAGGTATAATTCCGTATGAATTAGCTCTACAGAATCCATCTCTGCTGTATAACTCAAGTCCAGCAGCGGTTGCATTCGGCGCTTACTACTTAACCAGAGAAGAAAACTGCTTAGTTATAGATATTGGAGGTACTTCCACAGATTTTGTTCCATTGAAAAACGGAAAACCGAAAATAGTTGAAAAAGCCGAAATAGCTGGAATGAGAACCGCTATAAGATGTGTAGATTCCTTTAGTATTCCATTTGGTGGAGATTCAGTTGTTAGAAATGGAAAACTCATGCCTGAAAGGCTTGACAAGCCAATTGCATTTGGTGGAAAGTATTTTACGCTTACAGATGCTCTAAACTGCATTGGTTATGAAATAGGAAATTATAAAGCCTCAAGAGAGGCTGGAAAAGAGATTTTTAGGGATTTAAACGATTTCGAGGTTGTAGTAGATCAGTTTTTATCAAATGTAGCAGATCTGATAAAACAGACTGAATACGATAAAATCGTAGGCGCAGGTTATCTGGCTCCGATGCTTATACCAGAGATTGCTAAAAGAGCTAATGTCAGCTATAAAATTCCAAAGCATTGTGAAGCTGTAAATGCAATTGGTGTTGCAGTTTCGAAGGTTAGTTTAAGTTTGTATGCGAGATACGATACGACAACTGGAAGAGCTGTTTACAACGGTAAAGTTGAAAAATGTCCATTTGGAATGGGTACAATACCAGATGACGATGAAATAGTAAAATCTGCAATTGATAAACTTATAAGCCTAGCAAAGGAGTTTGGAGAGGAAGACATAGGAGATGTAAGAGTACTATACTTTAACTCGTATGCAGTTGTTAGAGGGGGTATTAGAAGGGGTAAAATAGCCGATGTCATAGTTCAGATTGAACCGGGGATAAGAAATGGATGAAAAACTGATTAAAGCATTAGAGGAATTAAAAGAAAAAGCTAGAGAGGGATGGGTAATAGTAGTTGAGGGAATCAGAGATTTAAAAGCCTTGAGACTCCTAGGAGTAGAAGGAGAGATAATAACCTTTTCAAGTTATTGTGACACTGCTGACAAAATCAAAAACAGAAAAACGATAATACTAACGGACTTCGATAAGAAGGGTTTTGAGATTGAGAAGGGTTTGGTTAAAGCCTTATCTTCATGGGGGAACACACCAGATATAGAGCTTAAGAGAAAGATCTTCTCGGCTGTTAAAGGAGTTAAAAGAGTTGAAGAACTCTACAAGTATCTTTTGAAAAACACAAAATTTTAAAAGGCAAAGGATAAATCAATTAACTCCTACTACATCTATGGAATACGAAGATGTCGTTAGAACTGTTGTGGAACTCTTCAAAAAAGCACATACAGAACTACCAGATGATGTCGTAGAAGCTCTGAAGAAAGCTTATGAAAGGGAGGAGAATGAAGTGGCTAAGAGCAACTTGGAAGCGATATTAAAGAACATTGAAGCTTCAAAAAGTCTAAAAGTTCCTATGTGCCAAGATACTGGATTACCAATCGTATTTGTTGAAATTGGAAGAGAAATTAGCTTAGATTTCGATTTAAAAAGGGCTATAATTGAAGGTGTAAGAATTGCTACAAGAGAAGTTCCTTTAAGACCTAATGCAGTCCATCCACTAACAAGAGAAAATCCGGGAGATAACGTCGGTATAAACATGCCCATGATAAATATAGACATCGTAGAAGGAGACGAGATGAAGATTACGGTAATGCCAAAAGGTGCTGGAAGTGAAAACTGTTCCGCTTTCAAAATGATGCTTCCAACTGAAGTAGACAAAATTAAGAGGTTTATCGTTGAAACAGTTAAAGAGGCTGGAGGAAAACCTTGCCCACCGATTATAGTTGGAGTTGGGATAGGCAGTACTTTCGATGGAGCAGCAAAGTTAGCAAAGAAGGCATTGTTGAGAAACGTACTCGAAATGAACGATTACGAAAGAGAGATACTAGATGCGATAAATTCGCTTGGAATTGGGCCTATGGGATTAGGAGGAAAAACCACAGCCTTAGCAGTATTAGTTGAAATAGGGTACTGCCATACTGCTTCACTTCCAGTAGCTGTTAACATTCAGTGTTGGGCAAATAGAAGAGCTTCAGCAGTTTTGAGGTGATATCCATGTTGAGAACTCCACTTGATAAGGATGAGATATTGAAGCTTAAAGTTGGGGATGTAGTATACATAACTGGCGAGGTTTTAACGGCAAGGGATGAAGCACATGCGAGAATTCTCGAATATCTTGAAGAAGGCAAGGATTTGCCCTTTGAAATAAACAGAGCTGTAATCTATCACTGTGGGCCCTTAGTAGTAAAAGATAGAGTAATCTCAGCGGGGCCAACGACTTCTGCAAGGATGAACAGGTTTACTCCGAAACTACTTGAGAAAGTCGATTGCTTGGCGATAATTGGTAAGGGCGGTATGAGTAGGGATGTAGTCGAAGCTTTAAAGGGGAAGGGTGTTTACTTAGCCTATACGGGTGGAGCTGGAGCTTTAGCTGCAAAGGCTATTAAGAGGGTTAAAGCAGTTCATTGGGAAGATTTAGGGATGCCTGAAGCCGTTTGGGTTTTCGAAGTTGAAGAATTTGGCCCTTGCATAGTGGCGATAGATTCACATGGAAACAGCTTGTACGAAGAAGTGGCAAGAGTTGTCGAAGAAAACTACAGAAAGTTAAAACTTTAAATTTTTTTATCCTTTAAAATTCGTGGAAGTCCTAAAAGCTTCAATCAGTTTTCTGACTACGATACCAATCAAAGGAGACATCGAAAAACTCAGAAGAAATCTATGGATTTTTCCGTACTGTGGTGTTTTAATTGGATTAACAGTTGCATCGATAACATATCTGTTGAATTTCTTAGATTTGAGTTTTTTAGGCATTGTAGCGTACGTTCTCGTTGAGGGTATAAATCACATAGATGGATTGGCAGATTTCGGAGATGCATTTTTCGCACCAAAGAGTAAAAAAATTCAGGCTTTAAAGGATACAAAAATTGGAGCTGGAGGAGTGATATTTGTAGTTTTGTATCTTTTAACTCTTTATCATGGGTTTCTAAAAGCAAATTTCGTCGATATAGTTTTAGCTCAAACCCTTGCGAAGTTCTGTATGCTTATACTGATAACTACTTCAAAGCCGAGTTGGGAGGGAATAGCATCTTATATAATGGAATACGCAAAAAAGAGAGATTTAGCTATCGCATCTCTAACCTTTATCCCGTTTTTATTGCTTAATCCAATTAAATTCTTTAGAGTGTTTATAATTTCAATAGCTGTGGCTTTAATAGTAAAATACTATTCCGAAAAAACGTTTAATGGAGTAAGTGGAGACGTATTAGGTGCTGTAAACTGCATAGTATTTGCTACAGCTTTAACATTTAGTTGACCTCGTAGTTAAACATGACACCGAAAACGATTTACATTTAGGCTACTACTTCAATCAATGAGATACATAAGCATCTTTGACACAACACTACGTGATGGGGAGCAAATGCCTGGAATTTCCTTCCCGCTTAAATTCAAAATCCAGATAGCTAAACAACTTAACAAATTAGGCGTTGATGTAATAGAGGCAGGATTTCCATCTGCTTCAAGAGGTGAATTCGAAGCTGTAAAGGAGATATCTAAACTTGGATTGGATTCAAAGATTTGTGGATTGGCAAGAATTGTTAAGGAGGATATCGATTCAGCATTGAATGCAGGAGTAGACATGGTTCACTTATTTGCACCTACATCGAAAATACAAGTCGAGCACACGATGAAGATGACTAGAGAGGAGATAATAGACAAATCCGTTGAATGTGTTGAATACGTTAAATCTCATGGAGTTTTGTGCATGTTTTCTGCAATGGATGCCACGAGAACAGAGATAGAATATCTCAAAAGGATTTACAAAGCAGTTGAAGATGCTGGAGTAGACATAATCAACGTTCCCGATACAGTTGGAGTCGCTACTCCATTTAAATTCTACAACCTTATAAAGGAACTCAGAGAATACTTGAAAGTTCCTATCGATGTCCATTGCCATAACGATTTTGGATTAGCAGTTGCAAACAGCTATGCAGCGGTAGTTGCAGGTGCTGACGAGGTTCAAGTAACTGTAAACGGAATTGGAGAAAGAGCAGGAAATGCGAGTTTAGCTGAGGTAGTAATGGTGTTGACTGCATTAGAAGGTTATAAAACAAATATAAAAACAGAATACCTCGTCGAAACAGCCGAATTAGTTGAAAGGTTAACTGGAATTAAGCTTCCACCAAATACACCAATAGTAGGCGCTAACGCCTTTAGTCATGAAAGTGGTATCCACGCCCATGGTGTAATCAAAGAACCTTCGACTTTTGAACCGGGTGTTATAACACCAGAGATGGTTGGACATAGAAGAAGAATCGTAATTGGAAAGCATGCTGGAAGGCATCAGATAAAGAAGATACTTGAAGATGCTGGATACGTTGTCGATGAAGAGAGCTTAAAGAAGATAGTTGAAAGAGTTAAAGAGATGGGCGACAGAGGTAAAAGAGTTACCGATAGAGATCTATTTGCAATCGCTGAAGCGATTTTAGGTGAACTCAAAGCTGAGGAGAGGGTAATTGAAGTTGATGAGATTACAGTCCTAACTGGAAACAAGATCACACCAACAGCAGTTTTAAATGCCGAAGTTTTCGGAGAGAAGAAAATAACTTCTGCTATAGGCGTTGGCCCAGTTGATGCAGCCTTAAAAGCAGTAATGGAACTTTTAGGAAAAAGTATTAGGATTACAGAGTTCAGAATGGATGCAATTACTGGTGGGAGCGATGCCTTAGCAGAGGTTTACGTTACAGTTGAAGATGATGAGGGACACTCGTTCACTTCAAGAGGCGTAAGCCAAGACATCGTAATGGCTTCGATAGATGCTGTTATAAACGCTGTAAACTACTTGTTGAGGATGAAGAGAAAATGATGTACGACTTCCCTCCTTATAGACCTCCAAGTGAAGCTACGAGTTATCTCATAAGAGTGGTAAGAGGTTGCAACTGGAACAGATGTGCATTCTGTGGAATGTACAAAGAGATAAAGTTTCAGCAAAGACCAAAGGATGAAATACTCAAAGATATAGACAACATACCAAAATTCTTTCCAAAATCAAAATCTGCATTTATAGGAGACTCAAACCCGTTAATCCACAGAGATATCGTTGAAATAGTAGACTATCTGAAACGTAGATATCCAGAGCTTGAAAGGATTACAGCTTATGCAAGGATAAAAACGATCGCAAACATGCCTGAGGAAAGACTTAAAGCTTTACGCGATGCTGGCCTTACAAGACTTCACATGGGTCTTGAGAGTGGAGATGACGAAGTTTTAAGAATTGTTAACAAGGGAATAACTTCTAAAGATGCCGTAAAAGCTTGTCTAAAGGCTAGAAAGTACTTTGAAATAACGTATTACGTTATTACTGGACTTGGAGGAGTTGAGAGGAGTAATCAACATGCTGAAAACACTGCAAAGGTGATAAACGAAGCAAAACCAACGTTCGTTAGAGTTAGAAATCTAACAGTTATTCCAGGAACTCCTATGGAGAAGCTTATTGGAAAAGTTATTACGCCTTTAAACGCTTTACAACAGTTGAAAGAACTTAGAAGTCTAATCGAAAACATAAAAGTAAAGACATACTTCACATGCGATCACGTATCTAACTATCTGTTTACAAGGAATGGAGTAATCTTCTTTGGAGTTCACGGTTACCTTCCAGATGAAAAAGATTACATGCTTGAGCAGATAGATTACACAATCGATACAGTAAAAGCCCTTGAGAAATGCGGAGAAAAGGTTATGACAAGTAACGACATGTACAAGTTAGGTGTAATTACACTCTGATGTGTGCTTTATATTTTGAAAACTAGGAGCACTTCACAAATCAGTGCCTTACGGGAAGCAACATCGCTCTCCTTAGCCCGTGACTGAAGCATCGAAACCTCACAGCTTAAAGCTGTGGGGATTTAGGGGGACGATGAACCCTGAGGGAGTTGTCCCAATGCAGACATCTGCTGAACTCCTTATAACCAAATGTATTTAGTTTCTTAAATACTTGGGTCATGACGCTACATTGTGGACGATTTAAATCAACAATATTTATGAATAATCCATTTTATGCAAAAAATTTAAACATTTAATATATTAAGCATTTACCTTTTAATCTCTCAAAAGTTTTTTAAACTTTTATGCTAATAAAAGAAGGACTATGCCTAAATTTTCAAAAATTCAGAAGATTAAGGAATACCTTTCGGCTAGGAGATTTTCCCAAAGAAAGAGGATAGGAGTTCTCGTAGACGGGCCAAATATGCTAAGAAAGGAGTTTAAGATTAATTTAAGAGAAATTAGGGAGATTCTAAGTGAATACGGTGATATAAAAATTGCAAAAGTTTTCCTAAATCAATACGCAAGTGAAAAACTCGTTGAGGCAATAGAAAATCAGGGATTTGAACCAATAATAACTTCTGGAGACGTAGATGTAAGAATGGCTGTAGAAGCCATGGATATAATATACAACGATTCAATAGACGTAATTGCACTCGTTACAAGAGATGCAGACTTCAAAGCGGTTTTAATGAAGGCTATGGAGATGGGTAAGGAAACCATAATAATCGGTGCTGAACCCGGTTTTTCCGCAGCTTTAAAGAATTCAGCAGATATAGCAATAGTTTTAAACGAAGGTGAGAAAGAGGAGGATATAATAGAAACATGAGACTTTTTCTTCTTGAATACGCTACGTGTTGTGAAGAACTCGATGCGGATATAGCAGTAGAAGGCTTAGCTATGTTTAAATCCCTTTATACGGGATTCAAGAGTTTCTTTGAGATAAACTCGTTTGTTAGAGATGAATTTAAAGACTTATTTAACCTTCCAACTGGTAGTTTTGAAGATATAGAGTCATTTGTTGAAAATTCGGACTGCTTTCTCGTAGTAGCTCCAGAAGACGACGACATACTGTACAACATAACAAAGACATGTGAAAAGTATAGCTACAATCTTGGAAGTTCGAGTAAAGCTATAGAAGTCGTTGCAGACAAATGGAAGTTGTACAAAAAGCTTAAGGGAAAGGTAAACGTTCCAAAGACTTCAAAAAAGCCATTAGGTGATCTGTTTATTGTTAAACCAAGGAAGTCTTGCGGAGGAAATGGAATAAGATTTTCAAATGAGCTACCAAAAGGTTTCATAGCTCAAGAGTACATCAACGGACTGAATTTGAGTGTGAGTTTAATAGTTAAAGATGAGATAGTTCCCATAAGCATAAACGAACAAATACTCGATGGATTTAAGTATAGAGGTGCGATAATTCCAGCGAGAGTTGATGAGAATATGAAAGAAGAAGTCTTCAATGAAGCTATCGAAGCAGTTGAACGTATTAAAGGGTTAAAGGGTTACGTTGGTGTAGACGTAGTTTATTCAGATATTCCATATGTAATAGAAATAAACTCAAGAATTACAACGCCGAGTATTGCCTTTGAATACGTTTACGGTGTAAACGTTGCAGAGCTAATATACCGTTTACACTTTGATGAAATAGAGTTACCAAAAAATTTTAGAAGGCACATTCTTTTAAAAGAGGACAAAGCTATTAAAAACTCTTTTGTAACGTTGGGAAATTACTCAATAACCGTTAAGGAATATGATGATTTCAATAGTCCTTCCAGCTTACAATGAAGCCAAAAGGATTAAAAAAGCTGTTGAAAGAGTCATAAATACGGCTAAAAGTATTGGATACGATTTTGAAGTTATAATAGCTGAAGACGGTTCCACTGATGGAACTGATAAAATTGCATCAGAACTGGCAAAAAAATACGCTGAAGTTAGACATATACATTCGAACGAGAGACTTGGAAGGGGAAGAGCGTTAAAAAACGCATTCAAGGAGGCGAAAGGAGATATAGTTGTTTACATGGACGTCGACTTGTCAACGGATTTAAAGCATTTAAAAGAGTTAGTAGATTCAATAGCAGTTGAGGGGTACGATATTGCAACTGGTTCAAGACTTCTTAAAGATAGCAAAGCTGAAAGACCAGTAAAGAGAGCTATAGCATCGAAGGTTTACAACTCTTTAGTAAGGTTATTACTTGGTTCGAAGATTAAAGATCACCAGTGCGGATTTAAAGCGTTTAAGAGAGATGTAATCTTAAAGATTTGCGAAGACGTAAAGGATAACCACTGGTTTTGGGACACTGAGGTTTTAGTTTTAGCTCAAAAGAGAGGATACAAAGTGAAGGAGATTCCAGTTGTATGGAAACAAAGTGAAGATACGAAGGTTAGATTTGGAAGGGATTCACTGTACATGTTTTCCCAGATCTTCAGAATGTGGCTCGAAGAAAAACGGAGCGATAGAAAATATATGGTAATCTCTACTCTTTCGGCTATACTTATCATGCTTCTTTTGGCTTATTTTGCTGGATTTGAGAAAGTATTTGAAAACATCGTAAGGGTTAAGCCGAAGTTTTTGGTTTATTCAGCTGTTGTTTATGTTTTATCGTATTTCTTAAGGGGGTATAGATTCGAGTACATACTCTCAAGGCTTGACTCAAGGAGTAGTATCATATTTTCAACGCAAAGTATAGCGATAAGTCAGACTGTTAACGTCCTTACTCCTATAAGAATTGGTGATCTTGCAAGAGCTTACGTTTTTAAGAGAATCGATGTTCCATATACGACTTCCCTTGCAGCTATAGCAACGGAGAGATTATTTGATTTACTCTCCATATCCCTTATTGCAGTATTTTCAGCAGTAGCAATTGGGATGATGTTAAGCACTCCAATGTATGCAATGATTTTTACGATTTTATTGTTTTTAGCAGTTTTTTTGCTCTCAAGAATGGAAAACGTCATCGGAAAAATCCTAAAAGATGTAAAAAGGGTTTTAAAATTTAAAGATTCTCTCGTAATACTTGCATTCTCTATAATCTTATGGTTTTCAGATATTCTGGTATGCTATCTGATAGCTTTAAGCTACGTTAGGCCTTCAGTACTACTCATATCTTTAGCGGTAGCTATTGCAAACATAGTTAAAGCTCTTCCAATTACTCCAGGCGGTATTGGAACTTATGAAGCTGCAATGACTTTAATTCTTTCAAAACTATCAACTGATATTGCATTCACGATTGCCTTGGTTGATCATGCACTAAAAAACGTTTTAACAGTCCTACTTGGATTTGTTTCGTTAGCATCCTTAAATATAAGCTTAAAAGATTTAAGGAAATAATTTATCATCAACCATTAAAATAAAAAGTTTTTTAATCTTAAGTACAATTACAGTTGTTAATGACAAAGCTAACGCTAACAGCTATTATCTGGAAAGAAGATGACAAATATGTATCAAAATGTCCAGAATTAGAAGTTGCAAGCTGTGGAGATACTATAGAATCTGCTTTAGAGAATTTAAAAGAAGCTGTGGAGTTATATCTTGAAAATGCTAAAGAACTTGATTTAATTGAGGAGATACCATCTCTTATATTTAAGAAAAAATTTGTATCAGTCTTTGAAATTACGATTTGAGTAGTTTTAAAAATTCTTCTTTAGTTAAACCAGCTTGTCTTATTATCGATAGTAAGGTTCCTCTCGGAATTTGATCCGTTTTAGGAATTATAACTAATCTTTTAGTCTGTGGATTATACATAGCTATGTGACTACCTTTACCTCGTTTTGGAGCGTAAATAAATCCAGCTTTTTTCAAAGTTCTTATAACTTCTCTATCAGACAATATTGGAAGTTTACTCATAGCTTAAATGATTTCTAGTTTCTCAATACAATCTAAAACTTTTACTAACCGTTTATCCAGCTCTTCAGTGTTAATGCCAAGACCTCTTGTGATGTTTGCCTGTACCGTCGACGGATCAACTTTCTTATCCTTAGCTCTAATTTTTATAGCCTCTCTTCTACTCACACCTTTTGACAGCATGTAATAAACCACTGCTTGTAAATCTCGAAGTTTTTCACCTTTTGCATTTGGAAATACTTTAGATATACATTCTTGAATTGTAGCCTTTTTCTTAAATTTGATTACAGTAGGTTGTAGACCCAATGATTCTCTTAATAATCTTTCAACTATTTCACTTAAGTCTTCACATCTTTCTTTTACACGAATTTCCTCTAATTTCCAGTATAATTCCTCTGAAATCTGGATCTCAATTTGTCTTGTTTTCATATGTCAAATACTTATTGACATTGAAGATATTTAAAATTTTTTGTCAAATCTTTCTTCAAAATCAACAAGATTTTTGAAATCCATTATGTAAATAAAAATAAATTAGATTTTAAAAATCAACCACACCTTGTAAATCCACAAAATCTACAAGTTGCACATCCTTCAGCATACTCCAATACGTTTCCACACTCTGGGCAAACACCTCCTATTATCTTCGTTTTCTTCTCTTTCTTCTCTTCCGCAAATTCTGTTAATGGCTTGATTCCTTTAACTTCCTTAACCTTTTCGAATTCTCCTTTGAGATACTTCTCTAAAACCTTAGCAACACCATCAGCACAAGAGGTTATGATTTCTCCGTCGTCAAATCCAATAGATGGACATCTGATACCTTTAAGCTGTTCAACGATAACCTCTGGATTTATAAAGCTCCTTAAGGCAATTGATATCAATCTACCTATCGCCTCAGTTTGAGATGCTGCACAGCCACCACTCTTACCGAGTTGAACGAAGACCTCTGCAATGCCGTACTCATCCTCGTTTATCGTAACGAACAACGAACCACATCCAGTTCTCGTTTTAATAGTTCTTCCAGTCGTAATTTTAGGACGAGGCCTTGGCTCGATGTACTTAGTTGGAACTCTGAATTTTGCCTTCTTCTTTTCTTCTTCAGTCTTTTTAATCCTCAAAACCTGTTCTTCTCTGCTACCATCCCTGTAAACTGTAATACCTTTACAACCGAGTTCATAAGCTAATAGAAATGCCTTTTCGACGTCTTTCTTTGTAGCGTGATTTGGAAGATTTATAGTCTTACTAACTGCGTTGTCTGTATACTTCTGAAAAGCAGCTTGCATTCTAACATGCCATTCTGGAGCGATATCTAAAGCGCATTTGAATACTCTCCTTATATCCTCTGGAATCTCTTTAATCCCTTGTATACTGCCCTCCTCAGCGACTTTAGCTATTAACTCTTCACTGTACAATCCTCTACTCCTTAAAACTTCTTCAAATATTGGATTTATCTCAAAGAACTCTTCTCCATCGAGTATATTTGTTCTCTTATAAGCTAATGCAAAAACTGGTTCAATTCCACTGCTGCAACCAGCTATTATACTTATCGTACCAGTTGGTGCGATTGTTGTTGTAGTAGCATTCCTCATTTTTATCCCTTTCTTTTCCCATACACTTCCCTTCCAATTTGGAAATACTCCTCTCTCTTCAGCTAAAGCTTGAGAAGCCTTATGAGATTCCTCCTGAATAAACTTCATAAGTTTTTCAGCCAATTGTAAAGCTTCCTCGCTATCGTATGGAATTCCAAGCTTAAACAAGAGATCAGCCCATCCCATTACTCCTAAGCCAATTTTTCTATTTGCCTTAGTCATCTTTTCAATCTCTGGCAAGGGATAGCTGTTAACGTCTATTACATCATCTAAAAATCTCGTAGCAATCCATACAACTTCTTTAAGCTTATCCCAATCTATATCTCCGTTTTTAACGAACTTAGATACGTTTATTGAGCCAAGGTTACAGGATTCATACGGAAGCAGTGGTTGCTCTCCGCAGTTGTGCACAACAAATCCATTTGCATCGAATGCGTTGATTCCGGGAATGGATACATCATAGACATCTTCAACCCCATCAAAGGTGACATCTTCAACTGTTGCTATGAAAAACTCCTTGTTCAGCTTTCTCTTATAACCCTTTATTAGTCTCTCTAATTTTTCTCTCTTTTCAGCATCGCCGAATCCTATCTTTTCGTAGAATATGAGGACGTTGTCTTTTGAAATTACGAGTTCATACTGATCTTTCGTTAAATATTCTTTGTACTTTCCTTTTCCATCTGGAAGTAGCTTTTTATGGGCTTTTCTTCTATGATATATCTTCGAGAATATTCCAAGCCTTAGAAGCATCCTTTGCACGACTTTTAGTAATTCGAGATTGCTTTGAGCAAGTCTTACACTAATTCCTTTTTCGTGATTGCCGATTACAGTCCCATCTGCATCAAATAATCCTCTCAAAAATCCTATGTAGAAGTCTGAAGATGTCTTCTCAAGCTTTTCTGTAACCCTTTTTCCCGGATAAAGTCCAAGTTCTATAGCAATCCTTTTTATGTAAGCTAAGGACATCCTGTACTCATTTCTTCCCTTAACTCTTATCCATCCCTTGAAGTCTGAACGATGTGGTAAACTAACAGCATACGTATATGCAAGCTCCCTAACCGTTTTAGCTCCTCTATTATCTCCCCA